>JBQCEX010000198.1:0-4315 GCA_051959855.1 Flavipsychrobacter sp.
GGCTTCGGTTTCAATTTTCTCTATCAGGTCTGCTTCGTTTATCCCATACTCCTCTTTATATTTCATTAGCGCTACCAGCCCCATCAGGCTCGCAAGTGGCGATCGCACCAGGTGCGCCTGTATCCATGCTATCTCTTTTAGGGCTGCGTTTTGCATTTCTATCTTATGAAGCCTTTCTCTTGCAGTAGTTACATCCACCATGGAGGCGATCGCCCTTATAGGCTTGCCATTTTTATCTCTAATAAATATCGCCGTGTGTTGCACATAAGCTACTTCTCCATTAGCTTTCAGAAATCTGAATTCCGCAAAAAACACGTCATTAGATTTATTGTGCATTGCTTTCTGCAAATCGCTCATCACCCTTGCTTTATCATCAGGATGTATATTCTCCGACCATAAATGGTCATGAGATGTACTTGGGTTATATCCAAACAATTCATAAAACGCGTCGCCCCATACTGTTGTATCACTTTCAATATCCCAATCTATTATTGCCTCGCGTGTGGCCTTCATTACCAGTTTAAATCGTTCATTGCTTTTTCTTACCTCTTCCTCATGCTCTTTCAGTTCTGTTATATCATGTACTACTCCGTATAGGCCTGTTGGCTTGCCTTCTTCATTAAGTTCATATTGTGCTTGCGAATAGACATGCCTTACAGTTCCATCCCTTCTCACTATTCTATGAAACATAGTTGTATTAGCTAAGGTTAGTTCGCTATCCTTAGTCACCTTCATTACATAATCGCGATCATCCGGGTGTATAAAAGATTGCCAACTCTCAAAAGTTTGTGAATTGTCGTTCGGTGCAAGGCCATATATCCGGCATGCCTCTTCCGACCAGGTTGAAACACCTGTAATGAAATCCACCTCCCAGCTTCCCAGGTGTGCTATTTCCTGCGCTTGCCTTAGTCTTATTTCACTATGCTTTATCTTTTCTTCCGCTTTTTGTTGTTCTTTAACAATTTCCTGCAGCTGCTCTTTTTCTAATTTCAATTTTTTTTCTCGCCAATAGGCATACAATCTTATCAGGCTTAGCAGAAAAAGCACATACAGGCAATAGGCCCACCATGTTCTATACCATGGAGGGAGCACTTTAAATGAGTAGGACACAGGTTTGCTCCACACCCCCAGTACGTTGCATGCCTTAATGTTGAATACGTAATTTCCTTCAGGTATATTGCCAAATGTGGCAGTTGTTTTATCTGTTATTGGGCTCCATTCCTTATCATATCCTTCTAGTTTATACTGGTAGCGCAGTAGGGGATATTTCGCAGGGGCTACAGCCGAAAAATCAAATGTAATTTCATTGTCGCTGTAGGGTAATACCAAATTGATCGGCAAAAAGTTAAAAGGTGATAGCCCCTTGAATTGTATGTCCTTTAATGCCTTTGTTATTTTTCCCGGTTCACTGTTTAATGCGTGTCCATACTGTATCACTTCTTCGATTTTACCTGCTGGCATGGTATCGGCATTATTATTTTGCTTGTCAGCATATTTTAAAAGGTCATACCAGCTGATCTCTTCATTATTTATTTTCAGCGACTGAATAAATGCAACTGGTGCCAAAGTATCCTTAAATACTGCCGCATAATCGAATCTTACCAGTTTGTTATCTCCGCACCCTGCCCAGATAATTCCTTTGCTGTCGCAAAACATCGCATTGGCATTTATATCTTTTATCGGGTAGCCTGTTTTTTCACTATAGTTTTCAAATATTGGGTTGTAATATTTTTTTAGTTCCATATTTGAGACACCACTATTTGAGGCTAGTTTATTTATCCCATTGTAACCCTCTATGCTTCTTTGTTTTTGTACGAATCCCTTAAGTACGGAGAACCCAAGGTTTGTGCCCAACATTACATCGTTTTGTTTGTCCATCACTATGTCATACACCACGTCATCAACCAGCCCGTTACGCGTCGTAAAGGCGTAAAAGTTTTTGCCATCATATCGTAGCAAGCCATCCCCATCGGTCCCAAACCATAAATTACCTTTTCTATCTTCCCCGGCACACAAAACAATATTGCTTCCAACACCTTGCGCCGAAGTATAGTTGGTAAACATTTTGCCGTTATAACAGCTTATACCTCCGGCTGTCCCAAACCATAAATTGCCCTTTTTATCTTCATAGCCGCACCATACGCTATTATTCACAAGACCTTGGCTCGTAGTATAGTTGACAAAAGCTGTTCCATCATAACAAACAACACCGCCCATGTCCGTTCCAAACCAAACATCACCTTTCCTGTCATTAATGATGAATAATATTTTATCAGATGGTAAGCCCTGTTTTGTAGAGTAGTTTTTAAAGCTTTTCCCGTCATAGCAACTTATCCCACCACCGTAGGTGCCAAACCACAAATTGCCATATTTGTCTTCATTTCCGCACCATATATTATTATTGGGCAACCCTTGCGCTACTCCATAATTAACAAATGCATTGCCATCATATTTGCTGAGCCCATTTCTGTCTGTACCTATCCAAAGATTCCCCTTCTTATCCTCGAAAATGGTCCTTACATGATTGCCCGGCAGTCCATGTACGGTAGTATAGCAAGATAAAGCCTGCCCATCATAACGGCTAACACCATTTCCTAATGTTCCAAACCATAAGTTATTGGTCTTATCTGCTGTAATAGTGGTTACAAAATCACTGGCAAGGCCGCTATTACCATTTGTATAATGAGTAAAGGACAAGCCATTATAGCAGTATACTCCTTCACCCAGGCTGCCAAACCACATATTTCCTTTATAGTCTTTTATTATTTTACAGACATCATTATCCGCTATATCATTATTAATAGGATAATTTATAAAGTTCCTTCCGTTAAAGCAGCTAATGCCCTTACTTGTCCCGAACCACATATTCCCGGCATTATCTTCTGCCATGCTTAGAACTTTATTGCCAGCCAGCCCGTCAGCTTTTGTATAGTTAATAAATGACTTGCCATTGTAGCAGCACACGCCACCTTCGTTAGTCCCAAACCATAAATTATCGCTTTTATCTTCGCAAATACTTCGCACCCCATTGCTGAATATGCCTTTGCCGGTGCTATAGCGTTTAAATAATTTTCCGTCATAGCAGCATACCCCTTTATCAGTGCCTATCCATATTCTTCCGGCCTTGTCACAGAGCAGTACCCTTATTACATTGTTTGTTAGCCCCTGCTTTGTTGAATAATTGGTTATCTTCTTTCCATCATAGCAATCTACGCCATTGCCGTCTGTACCAAACCAGAAGTATCCGTTTTTATCTTCAATTATACTATAAATAGTATTTTTTGATAGTCCCTGTGCGGTACTTATATTAGTCATCGATTTCCCATCATAGTAGCTTATCCCGCCACCATAGGTACCGAACCATAATCTGCCTTTGTTATCAGTATAGCTGCAGGAAATACTGCTTAGAGATAACCCTTGTTCTGTATTATAGTTCACCATAGGCACATACCCTATAGCTGCATCATTAAGAGCTTTTGGAGAAGATGGCAGTCCTGCCTTATTAATTACAGGATTACTTGGGGGGATGATTATACCTTTCTTTGCAATAACATTTATTCCCTGCACCACATCTTCTGTATCGGGCACTTCATTTTTTTGTCCCTCTTTCTGTTGCACATCACCGCAGGAAAGTAGTATAATCAATAAGAAAAAAGTCCAGTAGGGGTGTCTACGCATCTTAACTGCCGAATATCATAAGATTAATTATCCTTCTTAAAAATACAATGCAATTCTTATCTATCATAGACTTTGTTAAACAAATTTCAATTGAAGTAATACTTATAATTGAGCCATCGCAGCATAGCAATGTTTATATCTTTTATTTGTCTTAGCCTATATCGCAATAGTATTTTGCAGTGTCAGGGTAAAGCCCAGCCCATGATCGCGCCTTAATTGTTGCCTGAGAAACGACAGAAGGAAGAAGATAGAAGCAACAAAGCCCCCACGCATACAGAAGCATAAGAGCCCTCCGCTCTTTCAGATTTGCAATCTGGAAGCATACTGCCGGGGATTTGCAATCCCCGATATATATATACGCCTAACCTAATTGCTAATACTTATTAAAGAATGCTACTGATAAGCACGCTACCGTTCAGCCCATGATCGCGCCTTAATTGTTGCTGGAGAAATGACAAAGGAACGAAGAATAGTTGCAGCAAAGTCTCTACGCATACCAAGCTCAATAGCACCCAACGGCGGCAATAATTTCAGCGCATGTCGCCGATAAACGAACGGCGTAACTGGCGTAGAGCTATGTTTTGGCATGCGGATGCAGTTTGCCAAAACTCGCCTTTTTCTTTGCTACTTTCATTTT
>JBQCEX010000199.1:0-2336 GCA_051959855.1 Flavipsychrobacter sp.
AACCATTCAGTAATATCTGCGTACCGGAAACAGTATCCCTATGCTCCTGCACTTGCACTACCGGATATTGGTCGGGTATAACCTGTACCTGGTAATGATAGCTGTCCACCATAGCACTTTGTTTGTTGCTAAGCGTGAAGGTATAGGAGGTATCATTCATGAAACGGTACTGGTAACCAAACATGGATGCCGTTTTGGGTAAAGTAATGGCAGGCCCGCTCCCAAAGTGCAGCGTCGCATTATCCGTATGCTCCGCCAGGAAGGCCCAGGTCACCTTTGTGCCTACAGGCAATGTCATATCACCCAGACTGTTGCGCACCTCATCTTTCTTTCCTGTATAATCGGGGTAGTCTATCTGTACTTTGAAGGCTTTTAGTATCGGCTTTTGTACAATATTGAGCGTATAAGCTTCTGAATAAAAACCAGCGGCAAATAATCTGAAGCTTACAGCATCAGTAACATTTTTAAAGGTGTATTGAAAATTATGTTTTTCCAATGCCTGCATGGGCACTTTGTCCGCACCTATCGCTACGTACATTTCATCAGGCAACGCATTACCCCTCACTTCTACCTTCAGTGTATAATCTCCATTGCGCACAGCCTTTAGTGGCATGCTGGTGATAATAAACCTAAAAGGAGCAGGCTTTTCAAAAGTTTTAGTGGGTTGCAATAAACGTTCAGATGCATCCCGAAACACATTGGGTGCAGCTACTAATATAAATATACCTACCAGTAATAATGGTAGCAGAAAAGGCAGATACTTTCGGTTCTTTGAAAAATCAATAGCTGCAGTAATGGGCACTACCGACAACTGTTTGGCCTTTTGGTCAATACTGGCCTCTATCAGCTCCATACTGCTGTTAGGATCAGCTTGCCGTCTTAGCTGGAGTATATTTAAAAGCTTATCGCTTATCTCAGGAAAGTGTTTGCCTACTATGCTTGCTGCCTGCTCATGAGATATGACCTTACCCAGCCTGGTCATTTTGGCTAGTGGTATTACCACCCAGGCTATAAGAGAAATGATACCTGCAGCTACAAATAATGAAACAATAGTCACACGCAGCCAAACCGGCATGTAAAGAAAATATTCCCCTACACTTACCGCGAGTATATAAAACAATAAACAGATCAGGAAGATAAGCGATCCGCGAATTACCTGGTTTGCATAATATTTACGTATAAAAGCATCTAATCTCGATATCAGCCGGTCGTAATTACTCATACTATTACCTCTTACGCAATTTAATGGAAAATATTGTGATACGAACAGAAGCTTCGTATATGTAAATTTGCATTTAGACTGGAGATTTCGATATGATGCAATTGTACCCGGCGCATGCTGCTGATGCCCTGGAGTTTAATAAGATAAGTCACTTACTAAAGCTGAAATGCCGCACAGATGCTGCCCGCGAACGCGTTGAAGCGCTGCGCTTTCATACACATATTAATTATGTAAAGCAGGCATTGCTGGAAACAAATGAATTTAAGTTCATCCTGGAAAGCAATGATTACTTCCCCAATGACTATACCCGAAATGTTCAGAAAGAGTTAAAGTTACTGGCTGTAGCTGGTGCTGTGCTTTCTGGTGAACAATTACTGGCCCTGCGACAATTAGCATTCAACACGCGGGATATACTGGTATGGTTCAAGAAAAACAATGAACTCTTCCCTACCCTTCGTGCATTATCAGAAAACATAACCTACGAAAAGGAGATAAATACAATTATTTCTACGGTGGTAGATGATGCAGGCATAGTAAAAGATGCGGCCTCAAGAGAACTATCTCAAATAAGATCGAGGCTGGCAATGCTGAGACAAGAGCTGCGCAAAGCGTTTGAAAGTGTATTAAGAAAACATAACAAACAGGGATACCTGGCTGATATTGCCGAAGGTTTCCTGAATGGTCGCCGCGTATTGGCAGTATTGGCAGAATATAAAAGGATAGTAAAAGGTATTCTTCATGGCGAAAGTGATTCTGCACAAACAGTGTTTATAGAACCCGAGGAAACTATTGGCCTGAGCAATGAAGTGTTCTCCTTAGAGCGAGCGGAAGCCAAGGAAGTGCAACGCATTCTGGCACAAACCACAGCTACTCTTTCTCAGTATCATCCCCAGTTGGATGCATATTACGAGCTTGTCGGACTTTATGACTTTATAAGAGCAAAGGCATTATTAGCTATAGACATGCAAGGCAATATGCCGCAACTAAGCCCCCATCCCGGTGTACACCTGATAAAGGCTCACCATCCGTTGCTATACCTGCATAACAAGCAGAACAATAAACCAACCATTCCGCTTAATATAACCCTGGATAGAAATAGTCGCATATTAGTAAT
>JBQCEX010000200.1:0-4062 GCA_051959855.1 Flavipsychrobacter sp.
CTATCTACATGCAGCATGCTATACTCCTGTATCGTATGCCTGTGCTGTAAATGCTCCTTCAATGCTGTCAAATATCCTTTGGCTCTGTGCCATTGTTCTAACATCTGTTTGAAAAATTGCGCGATAATACTTTTAAAACAAATAATAGATAAAAAGGCAACTAAAAAAATGTGATCAACTATATAGTGATCTAAATTGAAGAAAAACTTCATACATACCATTGCTACATATGCTATCTGCTTCCTGTACATAACCCATTCATTTTGCGTCCTACAATCATTCTCATTACCATACTTTAAAAGATTATGCCAGCCTCTGTTTAGAATAAAATGCCCATTTGTTTAAGTGATTATAGTCATTATTGCTGCAAGTAATTTTCGATAGTTTTAACAACAGAATTGGCTATCGCAAGCAGTTTGTAAACGATGGCACTATAATTTTAAATTTTATTAAACAATACATAATTATCTATTTATGAGATCAGGTTTATTCGCTATAATGCTCATCCTTTTACTCCCCATTGCCGGCCTTGCCCAGCATATAAATAATACGCAGCATAAGCACCACCACCACAGAACCACGCCTAAAGCCCTGCCCACGTGGGCTGCTTCGCATAATTACAGCGGTAATGCCCACGTCTATTTCCCTGATTATTATACTTTCTATGATGCCAACCGCGGAGGCTATGTCTTTTGGGAAAACAACAAATGGACATTCACACCTACGCTTCCACCCTATCTTCAGAATAAAGACCTGAGTAAAAGCCGTGTGCAAATATTAAAGGGCCTCAGCCTCGATCTTCAGCCGCAGTTAAATTATCCTCATTATATGAAGCTATATCCGCCTGTGCCTGGCGCTGGTACTGACGTACCTGTACCTGCACCCGCTCCATAAGCATATTTATTGCCTGACAAACAAGCATAGGTATTATTTATACCTGTGCTTTTTTGTTTATACAATTGCAATATTAGCTTTGCGACCACAATTGCACAGCATGATCCACAAGATTCTGAATGATAAACCTACACGCCTTTTCATCTTTTTAGCATCATTTTTTGTCGCCAATGCCCTCATTGCTGAATGTATTGGTGGTAAACTCTTCTCCCTGGAAAGAACTTTTGGCTTTATGCCGCACCCTTTCTCCTTACTAGGCGAAAATGGCCTGACATTCACCCTCACCTGTGGCGTATTACTCTGGCCGCTCGAGTTTGTAATGACGGACATTGTAAATGAATACTATGGCCCCAAAGCAGTGAAACGCATCTCCTACATAGCGGTCGCGCTCATTAGCTATGCCTTCCTTATGTTCTATTTTGCCATTCACATACCGGCTGACCAGTCTTTCTGGTTAGGTAGCCAGAAGGCCGATGGCGTGCCAGATATGCAGGCGGCATTTACCAGCATCTTCGGCCAGGGCATGTGGATAATTCTCGGTAGTCTGTCTGCTTTCCTGGTAAGCCAGATAGTGGACGTATGGATATTTCATAAGATAAAACGTGTCACCGGCGAAAGAAAGGTATGGTTACGTGCCACTGGTTCCACAGTGGTATCTCAGTTGGTGGATAGCTTTGTTGTGCTGTTTATTGCGTTTAAGGTGGGTAAAGGCTGGTCATACCAGCGTGTTATAGCTATTTGCTTAGTTAACTACGCTTATAAGTTCACTATGGCTGTTATACTCACTCCGCTTATTTACTTCATGGAGCGCCTGATAGAAAATTTCCTGGGCAAGGAAGTTACCCAGGAAATGAAACGTGCTGCTATGAGCAATGAATAATGTATAGCGTATTTATCTTTCTTCTGTTTTCTTGTGGTTCAGCCTGTAGATGATTGATAGCTGTGCTGAAGGGCTCTGGTACAGGTTCGACGATATTTGTTTAGCACCAAGTGTCTTTGCATTGTCCCATACCATTTGCGTCATACGTGCATCTACCATGATAGATGGTGTAAACTCATAAGACAAGCCTAATAAGTAGCCAATACCAAATATGGAAGAGAAATCATTGATGGTATACTTCGGACTATTCTTCAGCACACTCTGCCAGTTATTACCGGGGAATGTTTCTGTAGTCGGTGCAGTCAGGTATTTGTGATCTATTTCTTCTGTATTGATCGCGAAATTGTACACCAGGTTAGCACCCGCAAAAATGTTGAAGTTATTGGTTTTGTAATGCAGGCTTATTGGCAGTTCCAGGCTATGCAGCGTGCTGTAATTAAAATAGTGCTGTATAGAGTCCTTTTGTATCACATAGGCCATATGCTGTGGTGTACCTGATGAGTCTATTGCCTTATAGCTTACATAGTTATTATTGAGCACGCCATTATTCACCCGTTGCATATACTTCAGTTCTGCCATCATGCCCCAGTGGTCATTAAATTCAAATTCGGTTGTCATACCCAGGTGGAAGCCTGAACTGCTTGACGGCCCAAAGAATGTAGTGTTAACACCACCAATTACACCCGGAAATACTTTTACTTGCCCCAGGTTATATTCAAAGTCTTTCAATGCATCGCTTACGCTTCTCCAGTCCCATCTGTTACTTGCTGCTCTTTTCTTCGCCAGTTCATCCTTAGCATTGCTGTTTGCCGCAGCATCGCTGGATGATGCACCGGGCAGTAACTTATTTTCATCTGCATTCACATCTTTACCTTTATTAGCAGCATACCCTTTACTTGATCTTTCACTTAAGCTGTTAATTGTATTTACTTCATCATCAATAGGCACAAATACTAATTGCTGTACAGGCACCTTCCCTATGGTATCATTACGGTAAAAAGCCTTATGTGTTTCCTGATCCACTATCAAACGCTGCTTTATTTCCAACGCCTGTATAGTTTGTATCTTAGGCATATACTGACGGGTCTTATCAGCCGCTGCTGATACAAGTGAACTTGAAATGTCAGAAGCAATACCTCCGGATACAGGCATTAATTCATTGATTCCCTTTGACTTATGCGATTTATTATTTGCATGACTACTACCACTCGCAAATTTAGTATCAGGTTCTTTAGGATTAAGGTTATTATTACCTAACTCATTGTTATACATACCATTACCGCCATAAGTTAATTTACCACTTGAAGCCATAGAACCGCTTGCTAATGGTAATTTATTTGCATGGGCATATACATGTTTATTATGCCTTGTTCCTGTACTATTGTTGTCAGCTACTTCACCAACAGAGCCGCTTGCATTATTTTTTACAAGATTGCTGTTAGCATTGCCGTTGCTATTAGAAACTTGTTTATTATTTAAAGCTATTGAGCTATTATCCTTGCTATTTGATTGATTTTCAACATAATCATCTGAATTATCACCATGTTCCACGGTAACGCTTGAATGCTTGCCGGAAGGTGTATTTGTGTAACTATTTGATTGAATGTTGCTTATGGAGCTATGATTACCTTTCTTATTTAAACTATTTGTCGCTTTATTTACAGTGTTATTGTTTGCATCGTTGCTGGCAGATGAAGCCAATGCCTGGTCTGTCCTGGTATTTATCAGTGCTTTATCATGGGCATTTCGTGCAGCCAGAGATCTATGTTCAGGTACGCCTGCCGCATTCGAGGCCAGTCTAGCCATCTCGTCATTGCTTCTGGATTTGGTGGCTACTTCATATCCACCTATGGTCACGGTTGCTAATAGGGCTATACCGGCCACATAGCTGAACATGCGGCGCCAGTTTATACCTGCTGCCGGTACATTGGTCGGCATTTTTTCATCCAGCAGCTCACGCATACGCAGCCAGGCCCCTCCACGGTCTTCTTCCTCGCGGTCAAAGCGCTGTTTGAACAGGTCATCGATATTTATCATGTTTTTATCCATCCGGGATAAAATTTTATTATTATTTATTTATATGCAATTGCATCTTTTCAATCTTGTCCTTTAGTACCCGCCGGCCTTCAGAAAGGTGCCATTTACTGGTTCCCTCGCTTATGCCCAGCATCTTACTGATCTCCTTATGCGAAAATCCTTCCATTACATACATATTAAAGACCGCCCGCGTTGCATCCGGCAACTGCTGCACCAGTTCTAATAACTGTTTGTAATACAAATTGTCCGCG
>JBQCEX010000201.1:0-2001 GCA_051959855.1 Flavipsychrobacter sp.
TGATCTGCTGGAGATAAGGTCAAAACTGACCGTAGCCGTTCCGCCGGCAGCGGAACCTACTCTTGCTGAGCTAACTGACGCCATGCAAAGAGAGATTGTGAAGGAAATACAACTAACTGCTGAAACTGAGCCACCTGTACTACCACCCATAGAACAAAAGCCGGCACCACAACCAATAGCGACTACAAAAAACGATATCAGGACCCTGATTGGCATTAATGATAAATACCTATTTATTAGTGAGCTATTTGGCAATGATAAAGAAAGCTATGAACAACTGCTGGACGAGATAAATGGCGCCTGGGATGAGGAAAATGCTTTACACCTGCTAAAAGAACACACAGGCCGGTTTGACGAAGAAGAAAGTGAGGCACTTTTGCTATTTTATGGCTTGGTCAACAAGTTCTTTTCTACTATATAGGCCAACACTTTTTCGGTGGCGCCGCCGTTGCTATTTATATAGTTTAAAGCTGAATTGGCTGCCATTTGATAAGCACTTCTATTTTGTTGCCAATCCAATATCTTTTGGACAAAAGAGTCAGGATTACTTATTGTAAATGCGCCCCTTGCATCTATTAGCTCGCTAGCTTCAACAAATTGGTGGAATACTGGTCCGTAGACGCAAGGAACACCGTAAGCCGCTGCTTCCAATACATTATGCACACCGTCTTTTCCAAAGCCGCCGCCAATCCAGGCTATATCGGCATATTGATATAGTTGCAATAGCAAGCCTACCTTATCTACAATAAGCACACGCCTATCAGTTGCCCCATTATACTGTGACCAACGGGCAAAAACGTTGGGAAAGAGCTTTTCTATATCCTGAATGTGCGAATCATGTACTTCATGCGGCACTAATATCAATCGCCAATCTTCCGGTAATCGCTGCAATGCCTTTTGCAGAAAGACTTCATCTTCAGGCCAGGTGCTGCCTGCTACTATTACCTGATGTTTTGCTACGAATGGCTTTATTGCGGGCAACTCTTTTTTATGTTGAATGGCTTCTATAACCCGATCAAAGCGTGTATCGCCACTGATGCTTACATTAACAATATTTATTGCCGACAATAGGTCAAGAGACTTTTTGTTTTGCACAAATATGTGGGTGAAGGCTCTGAGCATTTTGCGCTGGAGGCCGCCATACCACCTAAAGAAACCCTGATCTTCCCTGAAGTTTGCCGATATCAACAATGCTGGGATTCTGCGTTTGGCGATATTGCTGAGGAAGAAGTACCAAAGCTCATATTTAACAAACAAGCAGATCTCCGGTTGAACTATACCTAAAAACTGCTTTGCGTTGCTATTGCTGTCAAATGGCAGGTAAAAGATATAGTCGGCACCTTCATAGTTCTTACGCACCTCATAGCCTGAGGGCGAGAAGAAGGTAAGGACTAATGCATATTGCGGATACTTGTTGCATAGGGCCTCTAATACCGGCCGCCCCTGCTCAAACTCACCGAGAGAAGCACAATGCATCCATATGCGCGGGCGTTGTTCATGCGCCATAGCCTGCTTCATGCGAGCAAACAAGTGCTTTCTGCCTGCTATGAAGAGCTTTGCCTTTGGATGGAATAACGCTGCAATATGCAGTATAGCTGCATAACACCTGATAGCCAGCCAATAGATTGCAGCAAAAATCATTATTCGAAAATAAGCTCTTCTGATTTACGCTTGAAGATAGGGATATACCAACCACCGCGCAGCCCAAAGATGATATCCAAACGCTTTTGATTGTCGGGACGCATGACGTCATACAGATAATCGCGACGGCCCTGGGTGAAGCCTGCAGTAAAGTCAAAGCCTATATGGAAATTGACAGCTCCTCTTTTAGCAAAGTAGTTATAGCAAACATATTCTTCCACGTACATCCCATTTGAAAGCCTGTCATATCCTTTCAAATAATCGCCACGCAATTGGGCTACAGAATTATCCTGATCCCATATTTTGATCTTGTGTTGCATAAAGCCTACGGAAGTAAGGAAAAGGATACCATTATCTTTG
>JBQCEX010000202.1:0-7730 GCA_051959855.1 Flavipsychrobacter sp.
CTTCTGCCCATGCGAATACCTGCTACTATAGAGCTGAAATTGTCATCCAGCAGTACAATGGAAGCGGCCTCCCGCGCAACGTCTGTACCTTTTTCTCCCATTGCTATGCCTATATGGGCAGCCTTTAGGGCCGGTGCATCGTTTACTCCATCACCGGTCATAGCAACTATCTCATTGTTCGCTTTTAAAGCTTCAGCTATTCGTAACTTTTGTTTAGGCTTAATTCTCGCAAACACATTTACAGATTTTATTTTATTGCTCAGTTCAGTGTCTGAAAGATTGTTTAATTCATCTCCTGTTATAACACTATTTGGATGCTCAAGCCCTATTTGCTGTGCTATGTTTTGTGCAGTTACAGGATAGTCTCCTGTAACCATGATCGTTCTGATACCTGCAGAGTAACATTCTTTAACAGCAGAAGGTACTTCCGGCCTTATGGGGTCTGCTAGTCCTATCAGACCACAAAAGCTGAATGAATAATCATCATGAAGTTCCGGCAGTTTTGTGCATTCTCCCTGTGCTACTCCTAACACTCTTAGTCCTTTGCCTGCAATGATCTGAACTATGCCTGAATAATTTTTTATTTGATCTTCATTCAGCTTACAGATATTGAAGATATCTTCAGGTGCGCCCTTTGCTGTTATATAATACCTGTTGCTTGTATTTGAGTAATATACTCTTGTTAGCACAAGCAACTTGCTGGTTAAAGGGTATTCTTTAATAAACTGCCATTCATCTGTAGCACTATGTATAGGCTCGTCAAGTGCATGGATAGCCCGTTCCATAGGATCGAAAGGATTGGGCTGACTTGCCATTGCCGCGAAATGTATCAGCTCCCTATGCTCTTTCGTCATTTCTTTATCATCAACTATTTCATGAAGCTGGTTAGCGGCGTACAGGTGCTGCACAGTCATTTTGTTTTGCGTTATAGTACCTGTTTTGTCGGTGCATAGTACGGTGGCAGAGCCGAGTGTTTCGATAGCTGATGGCTTACGTGCCAGCACATTATATTTAGCCATGCGCCAGGCTCCTAAAGCCATAAATATGGTGTAAACAACGGGAAATTCCTCGGGAAGCATTGCCATTGCAAGCGATAACCCCGCAAGGAATGCTTTAATAAGACCACCTCTGGTGAAATAATAAAAGAGCGCAAGCAAGATACATAAAGCTATACCAGCCACTGCAAATAATCTTACGATTCGTCGCATCTCAAACTGGAGTGGTGTTTTTTCTTCAGTTACTTGTTCGAGCGATTTTCCAATTTTGCCTAATTGAGTATTAATACCTGTTGCAGTAACGCGCGCTATTCCTTTGCCTTGTACCGTGAGGCAACCACTAAAGATATATGGTAGATTGTCTCCCCCGGGTGCCGGATTAATTGCTAGGTCAGTTCTGGCAGCTATTTTTCGTACTGGTACAGATTCCCCCGTGAGAATTGATTCATCTGCCACCATGTTAAGACTCTCGATCACTACCGCATCAGCGGCTATACGGTCCCCTTCTTTAACTATTATCAAGTCGCCGGGTACTACCTCCCTTCCGGCAATTTTTTGTTGTTGCCCATCCCTTATTACTATAGCTTTTGGGTTTGCCAGGCTTTTAAGTTTATCCAGCGTTCGTTCTGTTCTCCGCTCCTGGTATAGGGTTATTCCTACTACAACCAAGACACCTCCCATTAGTACGATTCCTTCATTCAGATTGCCTAAAAGCAGGTAGAGTAGGCCGCAGGCAACCAGCAGGATAACCATTGGCTCTTTCATGACATCAATAGCTATACGCAGGAAGGATTTTGGTTTCGATCCCGGTAATTCGTTATAGCCTGATGCCTGCAGTTTTTGGTGGGCAACTTCTGAGCTTAGGCCTTGCAGTTGCTCCATGGATAAGTTATCTACATTATCCTGCACGTTGAACTGAATTTGTTGTCTGTCGAAAGTAGAATTTATAATTGCCTAAAGACTAATAATGCTCATTCTTATTTATGATTAAAGTCATTAGTGTAGTATTAGGATGGCTATACATGTAATTTTTACCTTTGCCAGGTATTAGGCTGTCTATTGAAAATCAGTAATTAAATCTATTATCCAGGTATGTTGCGCCATATCGGCTCTAAAAGAAATTTTCGCCATAATGTACGGCTGGCCGTATTACTCTGTCTTAATGCTGGCTTTATAAATGCTGCCGGCTTTATGGTATTTATGGTGCTCACCACTAATGTCACAGGTCACGCCGCATTGCTGGCGGTTAATCTGGCAGAGGGGAAGTTGCGTGCTGCACGAATGGTTGCTCTCTGGCTGTTTTTATTTTTGAGCGGTGCATTTTCATCCAGCCTATTTATATCAAAACATGGAAGAGATAAGGCTTCTGCTTACACGATTCCGATTTTATTTATCATCCTTGTATTGTTATTTGTTGCTACTGCAGGTGGTTCTTATGATCATTCTCTAAAGCAAACTGAATATTTTGCCGGTAGCCTGTTGTTTAGTATGGGCGTACAGAATGCAATGGTTTCAATAGTGTCAGGGTCAGTTGTTCGAACTACTCATCTTACAGGCATGTTTACAGATTTGGGAGTTGATCTGTCAGCCGCTGTTTTATCACTAAGAAATATTAATAAGGTTCTAAAAAGAAGAATATTATTACGACTTACTATTATCGTCTTCTTTTTGCTTGGTGGTATAGCCGGAGGCCTGGTATTTCAGAGGTGGTCGTTTATAGCTTTCTACATACCTGTGGGCATTCTAATTGTTACGCTGTTCTATGATTATTTCAGAGTAAGAATTACCAGGGCGATCACAAAAAGTATCAGATCTTCTGATACTTAATAGATAGATACTCCGTTAGGATTATACAAGGTGCTTAACGAATCAAGTATCCTTGAAGTATCTCTCGATGCGCTATGAACAGGCAACACTATGTAATAGTTGAGACTGTCTTCAGCTACAAGTTCCACCTTAGTGCCGTTGCCACGTAATTGCTTATATCTCCTTTCAGCTTTCTCTTTGCTATAATATGTATTTAAGATGACTTTGTAGTATAATATATTGTTCTTTACAGCAATGTTGCTTTCCGGCAGCATTACCGGAGTAGCGGCAGTATCAGTTATTTTTACGGTGGTATCAGCAGTTATTGGTAATGCAGGTTGGGTTTGTGGTGTATCAGTGGCTGGTGGCGTCTGTACTGTAACGGGTGTACTAACATGTTTTTTGGGCTTGAAATAGTACATATAGCCGGCAACATTAAGGCCTATGAAAGCCAGTATAATAACGGCTACAAGTATTATTCTCCCCCAATTTAGCCTGCTGCCCGTTTCTTCTTCATATGGTGGCTGATATGTTGGTGTAGCTGCGGCAGCGGTTATCGGTGGTTGATATGCAGATGATGGCCTTGATGAAGTAGGTGCCACCTGGGCAGCTTCCTCCCTTTTGTTCAGGCGTACAACCGGTATAGCAGGTGTGGCATATTGTAGCTTAGGGTCTGTTACAAATGTTGTTTTGCCCTCAACATCTACAAACTTTCCTATGGACGGGATTACTACGTCCTTCCCGGCCTGCAAGTCTGCTTTAGCCTGAAGGCTATATTCCCGTAATGCGTTAGCTGCTTTGGATATGCTTATTTGCTCATTAGTAGCAATGAAGTTAGCAAGACTATCATCCAGTGATCCCGCTGGAACAAGCAGTACGTCATAGGATGCAGCATGAAGTGCCCGGCCATCATAGCTGGCAGGTCTTTTCTTCATTTCCAGGTTGCCCAAGCCTTGTATATAGCAGAAGTGATTCTTTAATATGAACAATCCTATATATTTGGCTACATCCATGCGTTGTCTAAAAATTTCGGTGTAAGTTAGTGATAAGCATTCAATTTTTTTAGCAGCACAGATGCTTAAAATTTGAAGCGTATACCTGCATAAATATTGAAACCATAGGCTTCATAACCCATCCAGCGCTCATTTTTATTATTTAACAGGTTGGTAATCTGCACAAAACCAGACAAACGGGGAATAAAATTGTATTCTACATTACCGCCAATATCCAGTATGCTGTTTAGCTTAGTGCCATACCCGTTTGTTCCTACTGCATAAATTCCGTCTAGCACGGCTACATAAGCCCCGATGGCCAGGGTTGGGATTGGCTTAAACAATAAATCACCTTTTACACGTATAGCAGGTATTTCCCATGGATGGTCTTGGTTACCATTGCTAAAGCTGTACCAGATACTATTTAGACCTACAGAAAAAGTATTGCCCACCTGGTATCTTATGGTCAACTGCAGCGAGGTGGCATTCAGGTTCTCATCATACAGCACATTAAATTGTTTACGGCTATAGTCGCCATTCACGAATACAGGCAACGCATCATATTGCCACCAGTTAAAGCGGCCGGCTACCGTAAAATGATTACCAATGTTAGACTTCACATCTGCAAATACTTCGTTTGAGTGTGTTTGACGGACTACATAATTATTAAAGATGTATGGATTTTCAGTGCTCAGTTCCTGATATGTGTTTTGGTTCAGCAATGCCTGCCAGCCCGCACTAATTGTAAGCAGCGAAGGTAATAACCGATAAGAAGCTTCTATATCCGGTAATAGATATGTTTTGTCCTTTCCTACGGTAGGGTCAATATAGGCATGAAAAGCAAAGGCTTCCCTATGGTAACGCAAGCCTGGTGCCAACTGAAGTATATTATTGCTGCTGCTGCCACTATTTACTGATAGCTGAGTTACGTTTGCATTGATAGCTGCACTAACTTCCAGGGAAGTATCAAAGCTGTAAGCAAATGGCAGACTAACACCAATAGAAGTTTCTGAAGCATTAAACTTGTCTGAGTATACAGACGCGGTAATAACAGGATGATAATATAGCTCATTAATACCAGTGTGTTCCCTTTGCATATCTACACCCAGCTTTACACCTGTAAACGTTTGCCTTACAGAGTCCTTACCATACTGGTATAGATCATGGTTGTACCCGTAATAATTGTATTGATTTCTCAGCGCGCCGATAGATGCATGCCATGCTTTATCATTTACATGCAGTGTTCCTTCTGCATCAAGATCGCTTAGCGATGATTGTTGATATTGTATGTTTCCCTTTTGAGAAATACTATGCAAGTGAATAGCTGTTTCATAATTCTGGCCGCGCAGGCTGGAGATTCCGGCATCTAAGTATAACGTGGACAAGTTGCCGCCCCCTAGCTTTACATAATTAGGATATATTTTATGAGCGCTATCTTGTCCCAAAGCCAAAGGCCTGAGTGGTAAGGATGTATAGGTATAGTAAAGTGTTTGCTGAGGCACATCGTAGGTAAAAGCAGGGTGCGATGTATCGGTAGGGGGCAATACCGGGGATATCTCAGGTTTAGGATGTTGCTTTACTTCAGGTTTGTAAGACTGTATGATCTCAATAGTATTGCTTCTGATGGCAGTATCGCCGGCCACTACAGGCGCATTTTTCTGGGCAAAGACCTGTTGAGTTATTGCCAGTAGTGCTATTGATATATATAATACTCTTCCCCTCATGCTTGCAATATTATTCTTCCGATAGTTTGCTATGTTGTTGTCTGTCCAGTTTTTTTACCTGTTCCAGCTTTTTAGCTGCCTGCTCTTTTAGCTCCGGTATCTTGCTGTGCTTTACTATGCTTTCCAGCGTTGCCCTGGCATTGAAGTAGTCTTTTTCTTTTACCAGTATATCTGCCAGCAAGATGTAAGATTTCTCAATCCAGTAATCATAACCACCTGACTGTTTTATGGCGTTAGAAGCTGCAGTTTCAGCATCTTTAAGCTTATCAGTATTGTAATAAGCATCAGCTATATAATAACGGGCTTCGGCAGCTATTGCACCATCTTTCGCAGTTTCCAGTTGTTTGTAAATGTTAAGCGCATCTTCCGCCTTGTTTTGTTCTTCCAGCGAGCGAGCTTTATATAGCTGGGCTACATTTAATTTGCTGTTATCAAGGTTTGGTAACGAGAGTGCCGTATCAGCATAGCTAATTGCTTCGTTATACTTATTGGTATAAAAGCTACTCTGTTCTAATCCCAAATAAGCATCCTGTAAATTTTCAGGATTTATAGCTGTGCTGCGTAACCGTTCGTAATAATCTAATGCATTACCATAGTCTTTCTGCTGGAAAGCGATTGTCGCAGCTCTGTGTGCACTGTTTTCGGTAAAAGGACTCCATGGTTCAGAAAGAACTGCCTGGTAATCAGTCAGCGCATCTTTATAATTCTTTAGTTGATAATTGCTTTCTGCTCTGTAATAATGAGCCTTAATGGTAAATAGGCCATTAGGATATTGTTGTAAATATAACCCGAAAGCCTTAACTGCTTTGTCCCATTTGCTTTCAGCGAACTGTGCCTCTGCGGCAGCATAGTAGGTAGAATCCATTACTGTGCTATCGCCTGATGGCAGGTTGTTTTCTTTTAATAACTGCGTATAGGCTGCAGCCTTTCCATTCTCTATGTATATGCTCTTGAGCGCATCCATTGCGGCAGAGCGTTCATCAGAAGCAGGGTAATCAATAACTACATGTTTATAAGCATCGATCGCCTTATCGGAAATGCCCAATTGCTGGTACGCGAAGCCTATCTTCATCCAGGCCTTTGAGGCATTATTTCTGTTTTCCTGTGACTCTGTTAATGGTTGTAAGAGCGCAATAGCAGATTGATATTTGTCATCATCTATATACACCAATGCCAGCTCATAACGCGCGCTGTTAGCATATTTTGATGCAGGTACTTTGTTGATTAGTGATTGAAGCAATGCAATCTTCTCAGTTTTCTTACCCTGAAGCCCGAGAACTATGCTTTTCTGAAAGCGCGCATAATCCTCATCCGGACCATGGGCTACAATTATTTTGTCATATAATGCTGCCGCACGCGCATAATCTTTTTGCATAAATACGGCATCTGCTTCGCGAGCTGTTGCTATCATACCGGCAGCACTATCCTGGTCAGAATGTTGTGCGCGGTTAAAGTAGCTTTGGGCATTGCTGTAGTTGTTTGCTTCCATAGCAGCATAACCCATTGTCAGGTAAGCGTGTTGTGCAGTAGCTCCCGGGCTTAAATATTTTAGCGACGCAGGCGAAACATTTTTATTGATGAACGCCTGTGAATAGGAAACCGCTTGTGCAAAATCATGCTTACGATAGGCAATTTCTCCACGCCAGAAGTAGGCTGCTGCTTCATAGGCAGGATCTTCAGGGTATTGCAGGGACATTCCCAGCAATTTGTCTGCAAAATCCAGGTCGCCATTTTGCAGTTGCTTCATCCCGTAGGCGTATGTCACTTTCTGATATACGCGGCGGAAATTGGCGTCTTTATTAGTTACATCCTGTAGCTGAGCATAAGCGCCTGAATAATTATTGGTTTTTATTAGCAGGTCAGATGCCAGGGTTTTTGCTTCGCTGCGATATTTTGAATCGGGGAAGTTGGCCAGCAGGTAATTTAATTCTTCGAGGGCATCATCATTGTAGCCCATCTCATACGACAGCTTGGCAAATAGTATCAATGAAGCTTCCTGTTGTCCCGGATTAAAAGGCATCTCTGCGCAAATGCCAAAAGCATTACGAGCGCTTTTCTTATCGCCAATATTTATATAACAGTCACCCAGCAGGTACATGGCCGTTTGACCTAACGAGTCCCTGGTGTTGCTTAGCAGCTTGAATTTGTCTATTGCATTGTTCCAATTCTTTATCCTGTAGTAGCAATAGGCCATTTCATACAGGTCTTCTTTC
>JBQCEX010000203.1:0-3040 GCA_051959855.1 Flavipsychrobacter sp.
GCGAGCTTTTTATCACATCCTTCAGGCTCATATGCCCTATTTCCTTAAAGGCTAGTTTCCCTATCTCATGCCCGAAGTGTCGTATCATTTCCCTGTCCGCCAGTATATAGAATTGCCAGTCCTGGCTGTTCAGCGCCGACGGCGCCATGCAACCCGCAGCTATTAGTTCATCTATTTGTTCTTTGGTTATCGGCTTTGACTTATACCTCCGCACAGCCCTGCGTTCATATATAGTGTTCATCACCTGGTTCATCATAGCTTGAGATTTTTTTGAATGCCAACCTCAAAGCTATTCAATACCCCTGCCTCTATAGATGATTCATGTCAATGATTGTGTTGATTGTTGTCAAAGGTTAGAGAAAAATATAGATTGCATTATTAACGCCATTCTTCAAGAAAAGCTGTACACGTGGAAAAACACCTCCCTCGCCCTCGAGTGTAATGAGGATGCCAGGGTGGGGCGTTTGCAGCTCCCATGCAACCTTTATTGAGCAATGATCTTCCGGGTATCAATTACATCGTCTGATTTTATGGAAAGAAAATAAATGCTGGCAGGTAGTTTTATCTGAACGTCTATGTTAGTTGCATTTTTGTAATTGTGATCAAATACTACTTTGCCCTCCGGTGTATAAATAGTCACCTTGCTTTCCGTTTGCTGCTTACTAAAACTGATAGAAAATTTATTATCAAACGGATTGGGATAAACCTTGCATGTAACCTTACCGTTCAGCATTTCTGGAACAGCTAATCGCATTCCACAGCTGCCAGAGTATTTATTTACATAATCTGTCGTATCACCTTTCCTGGCGCATAGCAGGTAATTTTTAGCCTCCAGGTGATCATACCAATAATATATGATGCCGAAATTGCTGCCAATACCTTCAATGAAGGTGAGCTTTTCATTAAATACAGGGTTAACCGAATTGAAGCGTAAATATTTCCGTCCTGTTCCATCATAATAGACACTGTCAACGCTTATGGATTTCTGACGGCATAATGTCCCCATGGGCCGGCGTAATCTAAATGGAAAGTATCACCAACATGCAGGCTGTAATCAAACATTAAAAACTCGGTCGTGTCATCTGCAGGATCAAGACCATATCTGCAACCCTTAAACCAAACCTTACCCGCCAGTCTATCTTCTCTGATTAAACCTACAGTACCATGATAAGTGTCCTGTATTTTCTTATACACATGGCCATTCACAAGGGTGTCTTTTTGAACATAAAAAGAGTCGTATGCCTCAGAGGCCAGATTACTCCAATATATATACCAGGATGTCGAAGTGTTGCCAAAAAGCGACTGGTATTGTGCTTTTAAAATAGCAGGATAAATACACAAAAACACGCTTAAAACAAAGCTGGTAAAACGGCGGATTTTCATAAAGAATTATAAAGTGCAAACAGATTGCTATTAAATATAAGGAATAATTATTTTCTGCGGAACGACGGTTCAAGTCCCTACGGAACCACTACGTTCATTAAAAAAAAACATCGCTCATTAAGTTACACGACGGTTTGCAGGTACATAATATTAGGTTTACTCAAAATAAACTTTGACATTATGAAAAAGCTAAACAACATCATCCTTTCGGCATGTAGCACACTACTATGCCTGTTGGCATTAGGCTATAAAGTCAATGCTGCTACGCAACCAAGTTCCAATTGTTTTATTACACCATCATCTGCCGATCGATCAGGCCACTCAGCCACTTTTGTCAATAACATCAATGTCGATATGTTCCAGTTTACCAATTATGGTACTAAATTGAATGCTATAGTTTGGGACGATCAGACCCCTTTCCCTTCACCTACTACAATCAACTCCTATATTTCATTGCATTATATATTAACAACATCATTCGGCGGCTTCATGCCATCAATAGATACTAATCTCGACTCCGTGCTGATAACACTGCCTTTAGGCGCCTCCGCTCCGGATGTGGCCATTGCAGATGACATGTCAGATCCTGGCAATAAATATATTGTAGGCGTTGTATATAGTTTAGGTATCAATATATTTTTTGATACTTATTCAGTGGTTCCCGGTGTCACCACAATATCTGTAAGTCCCATCGCTAGTACCCATATTGCCGGCGGTACTAATAAAACTATTCAGCCGCATATAGATATGTTTTCAGATCCTGGAAATTATATTTCAGGTTACCCTTCTCTGCATGAATTCGCCATCTCATGGATTGAGTATAATGGCAGCGGCTTGCTGCCTGAAATAAATATTGCCACGGGTGATATAAGCACCCCATCATCATTTACTACCAATACCATTGCTACTACAACTGTCGGTGGTGTAGCCCCGCAAATGCCGGACATCGCGGCAGCAACTGAAGTAGGTACCCAAAATCATTTTGCGTATGTTACTTATACATCAGGTAATGATCTTGACGTAGCAGAATGTTCTTTTGGCCCTTCATTAACCGGAATTCCTACAGTGAATACTCGCACATTAAACACCTATGTTAGTGTACAATATCCAAGAATAGAAGCTATGAATGTTTACAATGCCGGTTCAGTAGTTACCAAATGGTCTGTAGCATGCCAGGCAAAAGATATCGCAAGTGGTAAGTGGAAAATTTTTGAATTTGGTGATAGCCTTGGTGTAATAACCGGCAATAGTATTTCCTATCCTAATCATGTACCCTCCCTTTTTGACAACTACCGCCCGGTTGTTGCCGCCGGTGTAGGCCCTGCAGCCGGCATTCCACCTAGCGATCTTGGCAATTCAATGTATGCAATAGGTTGGGTTCTGGCCGATTGGATAAACCCCTATTTAATGGAAAATGTTTCAGTTGACAGCAATAAAATTATTGATACCTGCGCAAGAAGTGCAAATTATCATCAGATAAGAAATGTATTTCCTGATCCCGCTACAGGTGGTACTTATGGAATTGGTGTATACATGGGTAGTCAAACATCTTTAATGGCTGCTACCAGCACCAGCAATTCTGGTGAAGATTTTTTTATAGCGTATTTCGATGGTAAGGAAATACAATATAGATATACACTCTTTACACATGCCTTTT
>JBQCEX010000204.1:0-9505 GCA_051959855.1 Flavipsychrobacter sp.
TGAGAGCGCGAATACAACTAGAATTATAAAAAAGAAAAAATTGAAGAGTCCATTAGTAGATAGATCATTTAAAGCATCGGCCCCAAATGTCACCGTGACAGCAAGACCAAGTAATACGTAGATTAAGATAATGGACAGACCGTACAGCAGGGCTTTATTAACGGCCGTTGTTTTGGTGGTTGTGGTTTTTGTAAAGTAGCTTACTGTTAGTGGCAGCATCGGGAAGATGCAGGGCATTAGGGTGGCTGCGAAGCCTCCTAAGACACCGGAAAGAAAAATGGCGAACAATGATAATGACATAATTTATGAATGATTTATTGGGTTATTCATGACAGTTTTATCTTACCCAGTGGCTGGTAACCGATGAACTCTGTATATAAAGAGAGGTAGTTATCCCTTTCGGGTTCTGCCTTTACCAGGTCAGTGCTCAGGTATTTTTTGTTGCAGTCCGGGAAAATGGAGACAACACAGGCATTCCTCCCTAATTCCTCTTTTACTTTTATGGCTGCGATTACATTTGCACCTGATGAAATACCTACTGCAAGGCCAAGTTGCGTTGCTAGTTTTTGGGCCATTAGTATGGCATCGCCGTCATGCACCTGGAGTACTTTGTCCAGCTGAGCGAAGTTGATAATCGGCGGTATGAATTCATCGGATATTCCCTGTATCCGGTGACTGCCGTTCTTGTGCCCGGTACTTAACGTTGGGCTCTCTGCCGGCTCTACGGGGTACACCTTGATCTGCCGGTTCTTTCGTCTTAGGTATTTCCCTATCCCCATAACAGTGCCTCCGGTTCCGACTCCTGCAACAAAGGCATCGGGACCTATACCGTATTGCTGTAACTGCAGCCAGATCTCAGGGCCGGTGGTTTTTTCGTGGGCCTCGGTATTTAAGGGGTTTTCAAATTGCCTAGGAAGAAATATATCAGCATTCTGATGACTCAGTAATTCTGCCATCATAATGCTTTTCATAAACCCTCCATCTTCTTTACTTACAAGAGTAACTTCCGCTCCAAGACTTCTAACGATGTCTTTTCGCTCCTGGCTTAACCACAATGGCATGATGATCTGCACCTTGTGTCCAAGCGCCCGGCCCAAAGCCGCAAATGATATACCCGTGTTGCCGCTTGTCGCCTCTACGATTTTATAGCCGGGATAAATTTCACCTAATCTGTAAGCCTCCTGAAGTATATGTAATGCAATGCGGTCCTTAATACTACCGGTCAGGTTAAATTGCTCACATTTAATAAATATGAAGCTGGTTTTACTATTATAGCGGTAGCATAATTTAATCATGGGCGTATTGCCCACCATATGCCATAGGTCCGTAAAACGGTCATCAAATATGAGTGTGTTGCATCCGGAAGTTTCAGGGATCATAGATATTGGTTAAATCAATGAATGATAATACCAATACGACGATAGCCTTTTAAAGTACCAAAGTGACTTTAATTAATGTTTGTAGAAATGATCGAAGAGCTGAAGGTAAGGTATCAGTAATAACAATTGGAATTTGTCATTAGGCAGTCGTTGTTTGAGTAATGCAAGCCCGCGACCTTTTTGATTCTTGACGGTTTGTACCGAAAGGTTCAATTCATCGGCTATTTCCTGGTTGCTTTTTCCGTCCACATAACTCATTGTGATGATCTTGCTACATTGCGGGGAGAGCTGCTCAATTGCATGATAGACCTCAGCAATTATCTCCGCGCGGATAATTTCGTTCAGATAGGCATCTTCACTATATCCGCGCTCTTCTGCAAAGAGGGTATTCCGTGCTCCTGAACGTTCATGCCCTTTTAGAAAATCGAGGCAGGCATTTTTTGCAGAGCGATATAGGTATGCTTTAAGGTGTTGCTCACTTTCAAATTGCAGCTGCTTGTTCCAGAGTTTGACAAATAAGTCCTCAATAATGTCTTCAGCGTCGTCAGGGCCATGTACCAGATGCCCGGCAAAGAAACAAAGGGAAGGATATAAGCTGCGGAAAACCACTTCAAAAGAATTTGCGTCAGCCATATCAAGATATGCGGCCAAATTTTTTGTTGATGAATTTTGTTTATCCATAAAAGCCCGAACCAATCAAAGATCGCAGTTGTATATGAAAATTAATTTATGTAAAATTAATATTTTGGAAATGCAAAGCGAATATTCTTAGCAATTAGAATAAAGGTCACGGTAAAGATCAGGAATAGTCTACCTCAAAAACCAGTGTTCCTTTAGCAGCAAATCCGGTAGTATTGGAGAAATCGCATTCGAGCCCGGTGCCAATCGTTTTGACTAACTTCCCCGAACCTGTTCCCTTTTTAGCCAGCGATATCGCCAGCCTGTTCTCTACGGCAAAACCGGTTACCTGAGCTGTGTATTGTATCCACCGTGGATCGGCGCTGTTTAAGAAAGCCTGCTGGCCATTGTCCAGCGTGAAATTATTATTGACCCAGCTCACCAGATTGGACCGGATAAGATTTGCCTGTGTGAGGAGGTCAGGGTTTGATAATTGGTAGAGTTCAGCCTGCTTAGCGGCGACTCCCGTCGGGTCGAAAGGTTGTTTGGACATGTTTCATAAGTTTGATTTTCAATTATAATTAATTATAAATTAAAAGCAAACCAAATTCCGTTAAATGCGTTTAAATAATCGTCTTTTAAACCTTTTAGCGTGCCTTCAACTTCGCGATATCATGATCTCTATTTTAGAATAATCCTTTCGCTTATTGCCGCCCATTTTATTGTAGTCTTCGGTGAAAAAGACAGTTTTTTTCAACTGCTGCTTTCCTGGGATTACTACAGGTCGGTCTTGTTAAGTGCCGCTATTGCATTTGTACTCATCACCATTGTTTATTTAGCAACAGTTAAACTGGACCGACATTATGAATGGAATGGTCACCCTGTAATAAGGACCGGGTTGCAATTGCTCCTCGGACTGGTACTTCCCGGAATTGTAGCATTTGTTCTGGCGACAATTTACTTCAGGGCATACGACATTGACATTTTTGTAACCAGGTACCTGACCTACGATTTTCCGGTTATCCTCGGGATGATCCTGTTTTTCAACCTGTACTACCTGACTTATTATTTTTATCTGCAGATGCGGCAGGCCCAACAGTTATCGATTTCAGAAACGGGTAGCAGTGATCAGTTGGGTACATCAAAACAAACTGAAGTGATCCTTGCCTCAAGGGGAACAAAGAACATACCGATACAAGTAGTGAACATCAGTTACATCTTTCACGAAGAGGATTATAATTTTGTAAGGACATTTGACAAAGAGGATTTTCTAATACCTGCCAGCCTGGACGCAATACAGGAGCAGCTTTCCTCAAAGAAATTTTTTCGGGTGAACCGGCAAATGCTCGTCAACCTCGATGCCTGCGAACACTTTGAAAATATTGAGCATCAGAAAATACAGCTGCAGCTCCGTCCCAAACATAGTCAGCCCGTGATCATCAGCCAGAAAAGAGCGAAGGATTTTCGTGATTGGATCAAGCGGAAATAATACTACAAACCTATATGGGTCTGTAAAATATAGTCTTTGATTTCATTCGTATGTAACGTGCTGAATATCTCCCTGCTATTTTCCGCTAATACTTTGCAAGTCAGCCATTCGTCGCCGATCTTTATAATAATAAATGCTTCGTCCTGCAAAAGTTCATCACTATTTTCCAGAAAGCCATTCTTCTGTTTGAATGCTACCTGGTAACCATCTATATCCGGTGAAAAACGAAATTTACCATGTGCAGTGTCAAGTGAAAAAGACTGCCACAACTGCCTTTTGTCTGCCTGTGAAAAGAAACTATCCTGCCGGATGATAGCATCCTTTATACCCTCACTGATAATATCGCGTTCAGCAACAAACTTTTCGTTGGAGTAACTCCCGGTCTCCCACTGATCGCCGCACTTTTTAATAATAAAACCTATGGGCGTTCCATTTGCGGGTTCCCCGTCGGTCAGGTAAACACTGTAAGCTACTGCTAATTCATTGTTGCCGGGATCGATCACATAGCTGAACCTGATTAACCGATCATGCAGGTTTATGGATTGCTCATCCCCAAGTGTTCCATCATTCATGAAATAAAATTATCCGGATTTGAGAAAATCTAAGGAGGGTATTTTACACGGGCAGCTCCGTGGAATAGGGCTTTCATTTTCAAAAAGGGAATAATGAGCTGCTAAATCATGCATACCGAATAGGGATATCTACGGTAAGCACCTGTGTTTTCAATTCAATCTTATAACTACGATCCGCCCTTAACCTGAAAAACGAGGGAAAAAAATAAGACCGTATACGGTTGCCGGTGTGAAAACAGCTTTTCAAATGAAGGCACTTTTGCTATGTAACAATTGGTGAAAAGATTAAAGAAAATCTGACATGCTAAGCAAAATTACCTGGGGAGAATATTGGATCGCTATCGTGAGCTGCCTGATAGTTTATTACCTGTTCGTGCTGGTAAAATATTACGGGCCACAAATTAAAGAATTTATAGCTAAGCAGGGCCGTAGTCAATTGACAACGCCATTATATGACGACAGCGAAGCGGATATCAACGAGCTTGAGGATGTAGTACGCGACCTGCGCTATGCCATATTCGAGCGTGCAAGTAAACCGGTTGATAAAGCAGCGGTACTGCGGCAATTGAAACAAAGGCTTTCAGGCTACCAGGGCCTCAGCAAACCGGCATTCCGGGTAGCCTTAAACAATCAAATAATCCTCCAGGCAAAAGATGTTTGCGAACTCAGCATTACAGCTGGGGAATTGAATATGAACTGGGATAGTGAAAAATATACCGGCGGGAACAGTGCGGTGAATGAGTGATAGGCCGGGAATTGCCCCCTTCCGACCTTGAGCGATTGGCTGGCAGATGAAAGGAAGAAGGAAACGGAAGGCGGCACCTTTCAACCTCCCTGCAAAATGCAGGGAGGACCTGGAAGGATTTTAAAGATCAAACAAAAACGTGTCGTATGAAAAAGAAGAGAACAAATTTGAGCAAGGGAACCGAAGGCAGGGACTTGTCATTTGGGAAGGCAGTGCTACTTACTGCTGTGCTGACACTTTATTTCACCATGCAGGCCCTTGCCCAGGATGGCAGTGCCGGCATCAATGCAGCGACCACACAGGTGAAAAGTTATTTCAGTGCGGGCACAAGCTTAATGTACGCTATAGGTGCAATTGTAGGGCTAGTCGGCGCAGTCAAGGTGTACAACAAGTGGAACCATGGTGAGCCGGATACCGGCAAAGTCGCCGCCGCCTGGTTTGGCAGTTGTGTTTTCCTGGTCATCGTTGCCACAGTACTGAAAAGCTTCTTTGGGGTTTAAGCTTTGGAAAGAAGAATGAAAGGGGCATGGCATTTAATAGCGGCATTAACAGGGTTTGCAATCAGTTTAGTGGTTATTGTGCTTGTAGTCCTTGCGGTGCTGATTAGTTATGTAATTGTATTGCCCGCTTACCCGATTTTAAAATTAAAGAAAAGATGCTGGAACAAATCATAGCAGAAAAGCTGCGCAGCTACATTATTCAAAATAACCCTGACCTGTTGCTGAGGCTTCAGGAGCAATTGGGGCTGACTAAATACCTGGAAGATAAGGTCACCGGTATCTCAGCACAGTTGCAGGAATGGGTGACAGCCGGTAAGCCACAATATATTATCGAGGAGCTTAGCCTGGATCTTTTGACCACTGATCTCCGGCCATCGCGCTTTAATTACTTGAAAGTGCTGCTGGAAGAAGAATTCGAGACAAGCTTCCGGCGCTTTGCGGAAATGGGGGTGCTGACCTACGAACTCACAAATCTCGTGGACCATTGCTATCCAGTTTTTGTGCTCTACGGCTTCGCGGAGGAAACGGAAGATGACCGGCAATTGCGCTATGCTGCGATAGGAGCTATCAATGAATACTTAACAGGAGCCTAAAAATTATTTACTGGAGCAGGGTGAAAATGGCGGGTTATGGCGTACAATCAGCATCATAAATTAAGGGCAAATATTGCAGCGGTGAGCGCTGCCCTTCGATGGGAAGCGGGTGAAAAGTTGTCCGCTGCGGACATCGATCAATTGCATCAATATTCCGGGTTCGGAGGCATCAAAGCAATTCTGTTCAATGGAAATGACAGCGAATCCTGGCTTGCTTCCGGCGCGACTGACGCAGACTTAAAGCTGCTCCCCGAGATGGAGCAATTTCACTCTTTAATAAAAGGTCATTTCTCTGAAAAGGAATATGAGTCTATTATTAAGTCACTAAAGAACAGTGTGCTTACTGCTTTTTATACACCTGCATTCATCCCGGAGATCATTTTTGAGTGCCTGAAGAAAAGCGGGATAGCGCCCTCCACACTATATGAACCGAGTGCCGGTAGCGGAGTTTTCATCCATGCAGCAAGCCAGGTTTTTCCCACACTAAAAGAAATACATGCAGTTGAAAAAGATCTGCTGACAGGCAAAGTGCTCACTGCAATTGCTGCGCAGCTGCCTGTACAATCAACGGTTGATATAAAAGGATTTGAAGAAACGGGACATCAAGGGCAAGGAAAATATCAGCTTGTAGCCAGCAATATACCATTTGGTAAATTCCAGGTCTATGACCCGGAGTTTCCGGCAAGGCAGCTTTCCGGTAAAATACATAATTACTTTTTTGCCAAGGGCCTGGACAAGCTTGCCGACAAGGGGATATTGGCCTATATCACTACAGATGCATTCCTGAACAATCCCTCCAACCTGGAGGCAAGGAACTATCTCTTCTCCCAGGCCAATTTCATCAGCCTGGTCGCAATGCCGGATAACCTGATGAAGGATACAGGGAATACAGAGGCCCCCAGTCATTTACTCATCGTGCAGAAGGACACAAACAAAGAAGGCCTGTCAAATGCAGAAAGAGAATTAATAGAGACAATAGAGTTGAATGGAGCATTTGGCCCTTACAACTATAACAGCTACCTCGCAGCGCACGGTGAACTGCTGTTAGGCAATGAAGTTAAAGATGGAAGAAATCAATATGGAATTGCCAACAAATCTGTATGGCAGGCCGGCAGCTTAGCAGAAATCGGAGAAGGACTATTATCAATTCTGCAAAAGGATTTTGCACAAAGATTGGACCTGGACGGCTTTCAATCTATAAACGTAAGCAAGGAAAGAACATTCACTGGCAAACGAATGAGCTTATTGCCGATGCCGGCAATGCCGCAGGTTACTACACAAACGCAATTAGGCTTGTTCGATATTGGAAACAGTGAAGCCAACAACAAAGCCTTCGCTTACCTAACAGACCAGGACAAAACAATTGTTGCAAAGGACACGGCAAAAGTGTTGAGTACGATCAGCTCGGAACAGCATCCCGGCCATGACCTGATCCAGCTGATTACGGCCAGGGCAATGCAACAAAACCGTTACTTGTACAAGCTTTATTCCAATGTCGTGGAAATCAGGCCGGCTAATAATTGGCTCAACGGCAGCCAGCTTTCTTCTTATCTCGATGATATCAGCAATGCGCTGAAAGAATATGCATACACCTACCGATATGAGGGGGACAGCACACTTCAAGACGCTTTTAATATTATCAAAGATGATCCTGCGATTTACTTCGACACCAATCCGTCCCTGCGGAACGGCATGCTGGTGGAGTCGTTGGGCAAGATCGGAAGAATCAGTGACCTCGATACTGAAGCAGGGCAGGCGCAATTTCATCCATTGTTGATTAGCAATAACCGAATTGATTTTTACCGACAGTACATTTCCCTGCGCGATGCCTACCTCTCATTTGACAGGGATAATACAGGAGGCAATCAGGAGTTGGAGGCTCAACGCGGTTTCCTCGGCGAACGGTATGACAGTTTCGTTAGTCAGTTCGGACTTTTGAACCTGCCAGCAAATAAAAGGCTGATTGAAGAAGACACGGCCTGCGGATTGCTAATCCTTTCATCGCTGGAGCGGCGCAATGAGGAGCGGTTTATCAAAGCCGATATTTTGAATGCGGCATTGAATACACAGCCTGCGCATTTCAGCACCGATGACCCCCTTGAAGCGCTAGCGCGAAGCCTGAACGATAAGGGTTGTGTGCACATAGGCTTCATAGAAGCCGCAACGGGGCTATCAGAAACAGAGGTGATAAAATCATTAGCACAACACATATTGATCAACCCGGTAACTGAGAGCTGGGAAACTTGCGATCAATACCTTTCCGGCAATGTGGTATATAAGCTGCAGCAGGCGAAAGAAAGGGCAGAAAGCGAACCTGCGAACCTGCATTACCGGAATAGCCTTGAAGCACTGCAAAAGGTACAGCCTGAAATTGTCCCTTTTGAATTGTTGGATTTCAACCTGGGTGAGCGCTGGATACCCCTCTCTTATTATAACCGCTTTGCTACTGACCTGTTTGAAATTGACACAAGCGTCAGTTACCTGGGCAGCCTGGACACATTCAAGGTCAGCTGCACCGGTTCAAACGCAAAGGTATTGCAGTAATATGCGGTCACGCCTAAAAACGGCCGGACAAGCTATGGCTACAGCCTACTGGAAAATGCGCTTGAAAATACCACTCCCTTTTTCACCTATGAAGTACAGGTAGGCGAACGTAGCATGCGACTGCCTGATAATGAAGCGATACAGCTTGCCCATCAGAAGATTGAAAGCATCCGCTCCCGTTTTGTCGAATGGCTGCAGGAGCTGCCCGTTGAAGAAAAGCTTCGGATCGAAAAGCTGTATAATGATACGTTCAATTGTTATGTGCTGCGCGAGTACGATGGCAGCCACCAGAATTTTCCTGGTCTGGATAGGGCAGCGCTGAAAATTGAAGACCTGTATAGCTCGCAGAAAAATGCAGCCTGGCGGCTTGTGCAAAATCGGGGTGGTTTAATCGACCACGAGGTGGGACTTGGAAAGACCTTAACCATGATTGTTGCCGCTAATGAGATGAAGCGCCTGGGGATCGTGCATAAGCCGATGATCCTGGCATTGAAAGCGAATGTTGACCAAATCCGCAGCACCTACCGGCAGGCCTACCCCCATGCCCGCATCCTTGCACCGGGCGAAAATGATTTCACGCCTGAAAAAAGGCGGCGGATGTTCCATGAGATCAAAAATAATAATTGGGACTGCATCATATTGACCCATGACCAATTCGGGAAAATACCGCAATCACCCGAGATCCAGAAAATGATATTTGAGGCGGAACTCGATAATGTCGAAAGGGACTTAGATACCCTTAGGCAAAGCGGCGCTGAAATATCAAAGAGTGTGCTTAAAGGGCTGGAGATAAGGAAAACTAATCTCGCCGGTAGGCTGAAAGAAGTAACGGCACAGGTAGAAGGCAGGAAAGACACTGATATAGATTTTCAATCCCTGGGCGTGGACCATTTGTTCATTGACGAATCCCATAAGTTTAAAAATCTTACGTTCACTACCCGCCATAACCGGGTGGCCGGCCTGGGCAATATGGAGGGCAGCCAGAAAGCGCTGAACATGCTGTTTGCCATCAGGACCTTGCAGGAAAAGTTTAACAGCGACCTATGTGTTACTTTCCTTTCGGGG
>JBQCEX010000205.1:0-2316 GCA_051959855.1 Flavipsychrobacter sp.
CGCCATATTTATCTTTCAGCCAACTGCATGGCCCTTCTTCGCCTCCATCAGCTGTCAGGGCATTCCAATAATAATCTACTTCTTCCTGAGTTTCGGGCTCAATAGCGAAAGAGATAGACTCAGTGTATTTGGCTTCCTGGCCCCAATTTAGGGCAACCATAGCCATACCAAAGATTTCAAAAGTGGCTGTAAGCACTGTGCCGCCAATGGCAGGCATATCATTTGGATATCTTTTTACATCTAACAGTTTTCCTTTAAATACCGATACATAAAAATTTGCTGCTTCTTCAGCTTCAGTGTTAAACAGCAAGAACGGCGTGATCTTCGTACGCATAAGCAATAAGTTTTATTGAGACAAAATTAATGACAGCGTTAATACGGCATAGTGGCAAAACAAGACAAATAACGGGCATTTTGCGACAATTTTAATCTGGTCTGTTCTTAAGCCGCTGAATTATTTTGAAGGATAAAAGTAAAAAAATATCTTTGCAACTAAGATAATTATCAAATAAGACAAATGGATAATAATTTGCTTACACGAATGAGAAAGCTAAGTCAGCACTATGCTTATAGCTCCATCCAAATGCATGAAGCTGTAGGACGAAAGGCAGGGCTTTCGGGTACTGATCATAAATACCTGGGATTCCTATTAAGGGATGGGGCAATGACAGCTGGCGAACTTGCCAATTTAACAGGACTTACTACGGGAGCAGTTACAGGGCTGATAGATAGATTTGAAGACAAAAACCTGGTAAAAAGACGATTTGCTGAAAATGATAGACGAAAAGTAATCATTGAACCAAACACAAAAAAAATAATGGCGCTGCTGGAACCTCTTTATAAAGAGTTTCGCAGTAAGTCAGAAAAGCTTATGACTTCATTTTCTGAGAAGGAAATGAAGATTATTGAAAATTATTTTTCAAAGGCCATTGAAATAATGGACGAAACAACTAATAAACTCAACAGCAAATAATGAGTAAGAATCCGTTTGTATTGTCTTTCCGGGAAGTTGATAAAACAAAACTTAGATTAGTAGGTGGTAAAGGGGCTAATCTTGGGGAACTTATCGAAATAGAAGACATCCATGTACCTGAGGGCTTTTGCATAACTACTGAGGCATACAAAAGAATTATTGAATCAACAACCGAGATTAGTCAATTGCTGGATCAACTATCTTTATTAAACGCAGCAGATCAGAATGCAATCGGCATATTGAGCAATGAAATTCGATCTGAAATTGAACGTGTTAATATTCCTGAAGATATTAAGGAAGCTATCTGTCAGTATATTTCGCGATTAGGGGAAGCTGATGCCTATGCCGTGCGATCAAGCGCAACGGCTGAAGATCTGCCTAACGCATCATTTGCAGGACAGCAGGATACATACCTGAATATTATCGGAATAGAGGCAATCTTAAAACATGTCAGTAAATGCTGGGCATCCTTGTTCACAGAACGGGCAATAATATACAGGATACAAAATGGGTTTGATCATCGCAAAGTTCAGTTGGCTGTAATCATTCAGCGAATGGTATTGCCTGAGGTGTCAGGAATTTTATTTACTGCAGATCCGATTACAGGCAACCGGAAAGCACTTTCTATTGATGCAAGCTATGGCCTGGGTGAAGCCTTAGTGTCAGGGCTTGTGAATCCGGATGTATACAAGGTATACAAAGGTAAGATCAGCGATAAAAAAATAGCTTCCAAGAAGCTTGCTATCTATGGGCTAAAGAATGGTGGCACAAGAAAGCAGGAAATTGAAACCGGACAACAAAACAGGCAAGCATTGACAGATAGGCAAATTCTGGAGCTCGAGCATATAGGTAGAAAGATAGAAGCACATTTCGGCCAGCCACAGGATATAGAATGGTGCCTGGCTAATAATATATTTTACATTGTTCAAAGCAGGCCTATCACTACCTTATTCCCCATACCGGAAAGACAGGATGAGGAAAATCATGTTTATTTATCTGTAGGGCATCAGCAAATGATGACTGACCCTTTGAGGCCATTAGGATTATCCCTGTTTCAGCTAACAGCCGCAGGTAAAATGTATAGTGCGGGCGGCAGGTTATTTGTTGATGTAACGCAGCAGCTAGCCTCACCGGCAAGCAGAGCAACCTTGTTGAAAAACATGGGTGAACACGACCCGCTAATGAAGAGTGCAATTACGACCATAATTGAACGGGAAGATTTTATAAAGCCTATAATAGATGAAAAGAGTACACAGGCAAATACATCTACTGCGCCAGCAAAGCCTTCGATAGAAATAGAAAACAATCCGGAGATTGTTTCTGAATTGATTAAGGCTAGTGAG
>JBQCEX010000206.1:0-4074 GCA_051959855.1 Flavipsychrobacter sp.
GGCCACTGGCACCCGCTGCTATATCTGAGTGTATATAGCGAAGGGTGACGCCTGTAGAGAGATAAGTAGACAACTTTTGAGAATAGCCCAGGTCAAAGGAGTATTCTCTCGGCATACCTGTACCCGTCGGGTTGGCATTAAAGTCCGTATAGTTTATATTACCTAAAGAAAAATAACGCATAGAGGCGCTGATAGCTCTACTGCCATCCTGTCCAAACTTGGCGTAACCTGAGATGTAGGCAAGGAATATATCAGGAACCAGGTCCTTCAGCCACGGAGTATAAGTGGCAGAAATGCCATAATTCTTTTCGCAGAAAGGTATTTTACCCACATTCCAATATTGTGCATTAGCGTCAGGTGATACTGCAATACCGGCATCCCCCATGCCCCCGGCGCGAGCGTCAGGAGAAATTCTTAAAAATGGAACTGCTGTAGATAATAAAGTAGAGCCATCGAGATTGTTTTTGGACTGCGCAAAAGCAGTGGAACCAAATCCCAAAGCCAGGCTCAGGCCAATCAAGGCAAAGCGTTTAGGCATTCTGTTGATATTTATTTTTATTTTTTTCAATGTATCCTCTTGGGAAGTTTGCAATAATACGTGATAATTTCAAATTAATTCTTAACTCTTTGTAGGTCTCTTAACGTATTAATACCACTTTTTGGTATGCCATGCTCGCAATTCCCTTCGCGGTAGCTACCTTAATTCTGCAAATGTACATCCCTGACATCAGTTTCACACCAGCATTATCTGTTCCATCCCAGGTTATCTCATCAGTTCTGCTGCCGGTGGTCTGTATCTGCTGCTTTAGGTTTCTTACCAGGGCTCCCGATGTATTAAATATATTTATCTCTACATCCAACTGTTCATCAGGATGGTTATGATCAAACACAAAGTGTATAATGTCCCTGAACGGGTTAGGATAAGTCGTTACATTTTCTACTCTCATTACGTTGCTGTCCACTACCTCAAAACTTATCGATCCTTCTCCGGAATTGTCATTTACATCCCAGGCTTTCACCGTGATAGTATGTTTGCCCACCGGTAGCCCTTGCATTGGAAAAGATACATACCCTCTTTGATACGAATTTGGTAGTGATTGATAAGAATTGTTAAGAATATACGGATTTTGTATATCGCCATCCAAAACAGCAGTCAGATCATGTCCTACATCATTACCTGAAACATTGATCCCCGTTTCGTCATAAAGCTGTACATATAGCAGGCTGTTAGTTCCAGTTATGCCTCCGTTCTGGAAGAGGGTATCGTTCATATACGGTCTCACTATCGGCGGGTTATTTTCTGTCACAGCATGATCTGAGAAGCCACCTACAATTACAGTTGAGTCCTCTGCACCTGCGGCATCAGTTTCCCCATTTGCTGCATAGTAGCTTATTTTACCATTACCATAAGTATAGTTAATATCCTTCGGCGCAATGAAGGTGTAGGAAAATTTACCATTCACCACGGTCACCTTACCTTTATAGATTATATTATCCTGTACACTAAATGTTTTATTGATTGTTGTTATTGTTCCTACTGTTCGCGGTTTATCAAAAATGGTTACATATAGTTCGCCATTAAAATTGCTGAGCACGTTTTTGTCAACGTCTGTTACGCTGCCACTTACCACATACAGACCCAATGCTTTTATAGAATCAGCCACAGTTCCGGTCACACCATCCTTTATAGTATCCGTATGTACAAAATACTTCGGAAAATCCGGTATCAATGCGGGATCGCCCAGCAAAGAAAATTTACGATAATTGGCCAGCCCGTCGGAGTGAGCACTGTAAGTTATATTTTTACCCATTCTGAAAGCGTCTCCAAAGCTATTCCAGTCGCCGTTAGCATAGTGCTTAAATTGCAGCGAAACATAGCTGGTGTCTAATATTTTATTCTCTCCTTCATAGGTTTCTTGCGTTGTTGTTATAGCTGCAATGACACCACCGTTGTTTTTTAATACAAGCTGCTCCCCTGCCGATACTACCGCGGGATTATCAAACTGCCCGAAGTCGCAGGTTGCCGTTATAACAAATGGCAGGGCATTTAAATTGTTCCAATTATTATAGTCATCCTGCGTTAATACTCTTTCTGATGCCCAAACAGCTGTATTACCATGGCCGGTATAGTTTATCATAAAAGTACCTTTATACACCTGGTTGTCTATCGCCTGGTTAGCATTAGGGCATCTGGCGCCCCCGGGTGTCGAGATAGTTGGAATAGCATCAACATATACCTTCGTATCATTATAGAGATTTTTACTTTTTAAGGCAACTAGCTTTGATATGTCTTCTGCATCAGTCATATGTTGTCCTGCATCATCCTCGTTATCAGCTACAAAGGTTGCGGATATTCTCCACGGGCCTAACGCTGCAGGGCTTTTATATACTTTTATTTTGTTCACCATATTCTGTGCATCCGCAACGGTATATATTGGCAATCTGCCAACACCTACATCCAGCGTATTGTATATAGAAGTATTATTGATATCTTCAGTACTATCTAGCATGCCAAAGAAGTCATCGGAAGCAAAGCTATTAATAGGATCATGAGATTCTATTGACTCGTAGGTAGGCACATAATTGCTGTTGCTGCCTATCCTATCTTTATAATCATAGGATGCTGCACCGAACAATAAGAGGTTTTTAGGCATTGCTGTTGTGTCATTACCTGCATTATCATAAAACATTCTGGCAAAATCTCGTATGGCACTTATGTCCTGGCTACCGGAAGAAAATTCGTTATATATCTGTGTAGTAGTTGCTACAGCCACACGCAGTTTATCATATTGTCTATGAAAGTCAGCTATCTGGTTTGCTGCATCCGCGAAATCAGGATAGGTTACTATAATAAGGTCGGCTGTACCTAAACTATGCAAGTCCTGGTTTGCCACCGTTCCTGCAAATGTCGGACTTGGCAGAGATGTATTGTTCATCGCCGCAAACTCATGCAGCATGCTTGCATCCTGGCTAAAACTATATGTACTGCCGCTTAATACTCCCTGCATTCTTACAGGGGCCAGGGGATTGGTCACATCCCACACTTGGGTTATACCACTGGCACCGCTTACCTGGTAGCCTGCCACTTTACCTGCACCAACGCTGTTCCAGTCTCTGAAATTCATTTGGGCATCCGTAAATGTCAATGCCCTGCGATAATTTATTTCAATGTAATTAAGGTACCCTTTGGCATCACTATTACCGGGATTATAGGTCAACCCAATATTAGCGGTACTGCCCGAAAAGGGAACATTCCATTCGTTACCATCCTCATACACAGACTGATCAGCACCTGAAGCCTCCCCTAAAAGAATATTGCCCAAAGAAGCTCCATTCAGAGTTACATTAAAACTGTTGCTGCCCGAAGTAGATACATTCCCCAAAGTGGCTATTATATCCAGCGAACTCACCACGGGACCAAGGTTGAAACTAATGGTGCCGTTCAGGCTTCTACCGGGATTACTGCTATACTCTTCTCCCCACCACTCACGTCCATAAGGTCCCAGATTCACTAATTCCTGTTCGTGTAGCGCGTAAGCATTAAAGCTGTTCACTGTTTCATTAGCCGTGGGCACACTTGCCTGCACCGGCACACGCTTACCATTACCCGGCTGATCAAAATTCAGGAAGTAATAGGCTTTATCCTCATAGATATTCGTTACGTGGGAAAACTTGCTATGCAGGCTATCCTTTGTCCATCCTGTGGGGCCAACAGCATAAAAAACAAAATAATCGCCCTTGTCAAAATTGCCATTGCCATTATTATCTACCACCCATATATTGTTTTCTACCAGGTCCTGTGGCCGGGGTATTGCGTTATTTTCAGGCAGCATATTACCACCGTTTCCATATACACGTATGTTATTGAGTGTTATTCCGCTTGTATTAATACCTGAATTTGTGAGAAAATCATAATCAACCCTGAAAAAACCTGTGCCTGGTACCGATATTTTATACCAGTTACCACTATGCAATACAGAAGGCGCAATACCTGTCGTCTTTTCCATCTGTCCTAAAGTCGCTGTATGGGCCGTAGCCGGCTCAGTGACAGATATAGTAAAATCCGTTAATTGT
>JBQCEX010000207.1:0-5677 GCA_051959855.1 Flavipsychrobacter sp.
ACTGCAAAGAAAGAAACGCCAGATAATAACTACGTAATCTCTACAACTGACGCAAAGGAAACCCTGCTGGAAGTATATTTTGAAGATAGCAGGGGGCACATGTATAGCTCAACGCCACAGATAGTGCTAAGTGACCCGCGCACGGGCAATGCCATGAAAACTTTCTATCGTACGGTGGATGCTAAAGGCAATCCTGATCCCCAGAAAATACCACCGGGTACCTACAACCTGGCAGTGACAAACGGCAGCACACATGACCACAATGTGGAGATACAAGCAAACAAAGACAATAAGGTAATAATACAGATAAAGAATTCTTCGCTAGGCTTTGAATATAGCCCGGACAAGAAAAGACCGGTTAGCGAATTTCAGGCATTGGTGACACTGCGCGAAATAGGCGGCAGGCAACAGACACAGCAATGCACAGACAGAATAGAATATGAACCCGGCACCTACCACGTAAGCGTGAACACCTTTCCGCCTACGGAAAGGTATATAGACCTGGATATGGAAAGTGAAGCAGTCATTACCATTCCTGAACCGGGATGGGTGCAGATCACGAACACGAATCCGCTTGGAAAGGCCACCTTTTATACCATACGTGGTGATCAATACCTGCCGTTCTACAAGATGAATATTGACGGTATGCCTGCCAGCCAGAAACTGCGCTTACAGCCCGGCCCATATAAAGTACACTTCATAAGAGACCCTAAGCAACCAATGGCTGATGAAACAGTAATTGACTTCAGGGTAAACAGCAATGCAACTACAGAAGTAATGCTTAAGTAGCTATGATTGAAATAAAGGAAATAGCATTTGATTCTGTTGACTATGAAAAGGTGTGGCAGCTAAGAGAGGAAGTGCTGCGCAAGCCCTTGGGGCAGTCCCTAAAAAATGATGACCTGAGCTGGGACGAACATGATCATATTTTAGCTGCATTTAATGGTGATGAGGTAGTGGGCTGTGTAATACTGCACCCTAAAGAAAACGGCGTAATGAAGCTGCGGCAAATGGCAGTACATCCTTCGTTGCAGGGCAGTGGTGTGGGTACATTAATAGTAAAGGCCGCCGAAGAGGCAGCCCTTAAATATGGTTTCAAAAAGATGGATATGCATGCACGCATGGTAGCGCTGGATTTCTATAGGAAGCTTGGCTACAGCGTAGTAAGCGACACTTTTACAGAAGTAGGCATTCCACACGTAGTGATGGAAAAATCACTCAGCGCTTAGTGTGCTTCCAGCCAGTTACCTCCTGATCCTGTTTCTACATTCACAGGCACATCATGTGGCAGCGACATAGCGCTTTCCATCTCTTTTTTAATCAGCTCTTCCACCTGGTGCACTTCCCCTACCGGCACGTCAAATACAAGTTCATCATGCACCTGCAGGGTCATGATAGCACGCAGGCCACTGCTCTTCAGCTCGCGCTGCACATTGATCATGGCCAGCTTTATCATATCAGCAGCAGTACCCTGTATCGGCATGTTGATAGCATTTCGCTCGGCATAGCCACGCACTGTTTGGTTGGCAGAGTGTATGTCACGCAGCCAGCGCTTGCGCCCCATAGCAGTCTTCACATAGGAATGCTGCTTGGCAAATTTTATGGTGCTGTCCATATAGGTTTTAATGTACGGATATTGCTTGAAGTAATTATCGATGATCGTCTTGGCTTCTGTGCGGCTGATGCCTAAATTTTCAGCAAGACCAAAAGCTGACTGGCCATAGATGATACCGAAGTTCACAGCCTTGGCTGCCCGGCGCATTTCGAAGGTTACATCCTTTTCTTCCACGCCATACACCTTGGCTGCAGTGGCAGTATGTATATCCTTATTATCGCGGAAGGCCTGTATCATGCTCTCATCACCGCTTATAGCAGCTATAATGCGCAGCTCTATCTGCGAATAGTCGGCAGAAACGATGCAATGGTTTTTATCGCGTGGTATGAAGGCCTTTCTTATTTCGCGGCCACGTTCAGTACGTATTGGTATGTTCTGTAAGTTAGGATTATTACTGCTCAGGCGACCGGTTACCGCAACAGCCTGGTTGAAGCATGTATGCAGCCTGCCTGTACGTGGATTGATCATTTGAGGCAGTGCATCTACATAGGTGCTTTTCAATTTGGTAAGCTCACGATACACCAGTATATCCTCTACTACCTGGTGCTTGCTGCGCAGCTTAGCCAGCACATCTTCTCCAGTAGCATATTGGCCGGTCTTTGTCTTCTTAGCAGTGGTGTCGATCTTCATTACATCAAACAGCACCTCGCCCAACTGCTTAGGTGAACCCAGATTGAATGTAACACCGGCATGCCTGTACACATTCTCTTCAGCAGTACGTATATCGCGCTCCAGCTCTTTACTGTATTCCCGCAGGAAGTCAACATCTACAGCCACCCCTTCGTATTCCATATCTGCCAGTACAGGCAGCAGGCGGTTCTCTATCTTATCGAATACTTCATACACTTCTTCCTTCAGCAGCAGCGGATCAAAAGCGCGCTTCAATTGCAAGGTGATATCAGCGTCTTCAGCTGCATATTCTTTCACCTGTTCTACAGGTACGTCACGCATGTTTAGCTGGCCCTTTCCTTTCTTGCCTATCAGTTCTTCTATTGATACAGGTTGGTAGCCTAGGTACTTCATGCTCATCATGTCCATGTTGCGCTTGCCTTCAGGCTCTATTACATAGTTGGCCAGCATGGTATCATATAGCTTGCCTTTCAGTTCAAAGCCATACCAACGCAGCATGATCATGTCATACTTCAGGTTTTGTCCTACCCATAGAATATCTTCTTTATCAAAAACAGGCTTCAGCAGATTAAGTACGTCGATTACTTCATCCCTATTCTCTGATACAGCTATATAGTAGCCCTCACCCTTTTGCCAACTAAAACTCAGGCCCACCATATCTGCCAGATTAGCATCCGTGCCGGTAGTTTCCGTATCGAAGCATATCTCATTTTGCTGTAACAGCTTCTGAACTAGCTCCTGAATCTCAGACTCAGTTTGCAGCAAGTAATATTGATGTGGTGTAGTATGAATTGTTTCCAGGTTAGCTGGTGCAATTTCCACTTCTTCCACTACCACCTCGGCCACGACAGCGGTACCATTACTTCTACCGGCAGGTTGTTTTACAGCATTACCAAACAGATCAGTTGGGCCGGCCTGCGGTATCTGCACGTTAAAACCTTCCCCAAGCAGTCGCTTGCCCAGCGCGCGGAACTCCAGTTCATCAAATATTTCAGTAAGGGCTTCCTTATTCCATTCCTTCACACGGAAATCTTCTTCGTGGAATGGCACAGGCGCATCTGTAATAATGGTAGCCAGCTTTTTAGACATCAGGGCAAGGTCTTTACCATTGCGCACCTTCTCACCTAAAGCACCCTTGATGCTTTCGGCATTGGCTACTACATTCTCCAGCGTATCATACTCTGCCAGCAGCTTGGCAGCAGTCTTCTCACCCACACCCGGTATGCCCGGTATATTATCTACTGCATCACCCATTAGCCCCAATATGTCTATTACCTGGTCTACACGTTTTATGTTCCATTTGGCACATACCTCGGCAGGTCCCATTATTTCTTCCTTGCTTCCCGCATATGGCGGACGGTAAACAAACACACGCTCGCGCACCAGCTGGCTAAAATCCTTATCCGGTGTGACCATGTACACGGTATAACCTAAATCAGCAGCTTCCAGGGCTAAAGTGCCTATTACATCATCAGCCTCATAGCCATCTTTTTCCAGGCAAGGCAGGTTAAAGCCTTTTATGAGCCTTTTAATATCGGGCAATGCGGAGATGATATCCTCAGGCGCTTCCTGCCGGTTCGCCTTATATGCTTCAAAGTCTGTATGGCGTTCTGTTGGTGCCATCGTGTCGAAAACAACAGCAAGATGGGTAGGCTTTTCTTTATTAATAAGATCAATAAGCGTAGTAGTGAAGCCGAACTGTGCATTAGTGTTACGGCCCTTGCTGGTAATGCGCGGGCTGCGTATCAGTGCATAATATGCACGATAGATAAGCGCCATAGCATCCAGCAGAAAGAGTTTTTTTTCTGACATAGCGGCTAAGTTAAACCAATATGGTTGAATGTAGTTTAAGACTGTATATTAAGGAATGGGCACGATAAGCCCGCTAAAGCTAGTAGCTGGTAATGGGAATACGGCTTGTCTTCTTTCCCAGCTCTGTTAGTGCTATTTCCAGGTCATCATCACCCTTATAGGTAATCAGGCCCAGATTCTTTAAAATAGTGAGATGATCCTTAAGATGAGCTAATTTATATTCTCCGTCAGTTCCCAGATATTTGGTAACCAGTTCCAGACATTGGTCGCCGTTTATAGTGTTGTTATCGCCACAATGATCCTTTATCACAAGGAATACTTCGTTAAAATGCTTCACAATCCCTTTTTTATGCAAATTAGTATTTTTTGCGCTTTGCCAGCAGTTATTTGTGTTTGAAATAGTGTTTTTCGCGTTGAAATCCAACCCGTGACGCATTAATCACGTCTTATTATAACGGAAACCGGTATTAATTTTCGGTTCACTCATATATTGACAAAGCGCGATGGGAATGTATCTTTGTCTAAGCTTTGGAAAAGTGTTTGACTGATAAAAAAGTTCTTAATAATTAATGATATAATTAGCTATAACAAATGAGCAATAGATTTATTCTAACCTTACTTATAAACCTTATTTGTTTTCTGCAGGTCTCGGCTCAATCAACTGATGCGCCCGAACAAAATTGCATTGGCGGCATACCTGTGTGTAAGCCTGTTTACCACCAGATGAACTCTTACATTGGCGAAGGAACCATATCTGAGCTAAGGGGCGGAGTCAATTATGATTGCGATCCCGGCAATGGCGAAACCAATTCGGTATGGTATATTATTAACGTGATAGCTCCCGGAATGCTGGAATTTAAAATCACTCCTAACCATTTATCGGATGACTATGACTGGTGCCTATGGGATATCACTGACTCCGGTTGTTCCGCCATATATAATTACACTACAAATACACCGAACAGTTATCCTTCGGCACGTTGTAATGCATCAGGAAATACAGGCATTACCGGCCTGGACCCTACAGCTACAATGGCTAAGGAAGGACCAGGAGGCACCCCAAATATGAGCACGCTGCTGCCAGTGACTGCAGGACAAACCTATGCTCTCTGTATCAACAACTGGTCTCGCAGCACTTACGGCTACACACTGGACTTTTCTTCGTCAACTGCATCTATTTACGATACAATACGACCAACCTTCAAATCTATTAAAGTCGGCAGGTGTAATTTCCCTAATGATACATTACATGTTACGATGAGTGTGCCCATAGAATGCTCCTCATTAGATGCAGACGGCTCTGATTTTTATATCACTCCTTCCGTACCTGGGCTTACCGTCAATTCAGCATTGAGCTCTGTGTGCCAGGCCGGTGGCCAGATAAGCAATAATTTCAATCTTTATTTATCTAAAGCATTACCTCCAGGTACGTATGCACTGCATGTGAGAGTGGGTAGTGATACGAATACCCTGGTGGACAACTGTGTGAACCAGCAATCGACCAGCGATTACATTAAGTTCACGGTATATAAAAATTTCCAGTTTACAGATACGACTATTTGCGGAGGTGATACTATACACCTGGATGTTGTGCTGCCTAATCCTGACTCTTCAGCAACA
>JBQCEX010000208.1:0-13594 GCA_051959855.1 Flavipsychrobacter sp.
ATTATTGGTTTGGCAGTTGGGGTAGGGATACGTTTATTTCACTTCCTGGCCTCACATTAGCACAGGGTGACGTCAAAACATTTAAATCTGTCATTAACGGCATGCTGCCTGATATAAAGGATGGGGTAGTTCCCAACGTGGGTACAGGTGCTAATGCTGCTTACAATACTGTCGATGCTTCTCTGTGGTTTATTTGGGCAATACAGCAATATGCTCATTACACAAAAGACGACAAGGCAACCTGGAAAAGTTATGGCAAGGCATTGCAGTCTATATTGGAATATTACAGGAAAGGGACGCTTAATAATATTAAGATGGATGATGACTATCTTATAAGTGCAGGTGTAGGTACAATGGCCCTTACCTGGATGGATGCCGTAATAGATGGCAAGGCCGTTACCCCACGTAAGGGCAAGAACGTTGAGATCAATGCACTTTGGTACAATGCTGTTTGCTTTTGCCTGCAGTTAGCTCGGGCTGTTAACGACAAACAGTTTTTGGAAGAATGGACACGTTATCCTGAAAAGATTGCAGCATCATTTATTGCGAAATTCTGGAACGATGATCTGCAATATCTGGCTGACTATATTTCTCCTGAGCACACAGATTATTCAATACGGCCCAATCAGATATTTGCGGTTGCTCTTCCATACAGCCCATTGCCCGAACATATGAGAAGAGCTGTAGTAGATATTGTAAAGGAAGAGCTATTGACCCCAAGAGGGCTGCGTACATTATCTCCTCAGGATCCGCAATATATAGGTCAGTATGCCGGCGATCAGGCTACGAGGGATAAGGCCTACCATCAGGGTACGGTGTGGCCATGGCTCATAGGCCCTTTCCTGGACGCTTATTTAAAGGAAAATAATGACGAGGCTGTTGCTTTTGCAGAAAAAATATACCACGATTTTGAATCCGCTTTGTTTGAAAAATGCCTTTATACGGTTTCCGAGATCTATAGTGGCGATGCGCCTCACAAGGTGGTAGGTACTGTAGCACAGGCCTGGAGCGTAGCTGAGCTCCTGCGAATAAAAAATGTTATAGCTGAATACAAACAGCGTGTACCGGCTGCGCTTGAAACCAATACCAGATTATGAAAGTGCTCATGTTCGGCTGGGAATTCCCGCCCCATATCTCCGGCGGCCTCGGTACGGCTTGCTACGGATTAAGCAAAGGTCTTTTGCAAAATGATGTGGAGCTCATATTTGTTGTACCCAAAGCATTTGGCGATGAAGATATCGCATCATTTAAGCTAATAAGCGCTGCCGATGTTTTTGTTGAAAATCCATCGTATGGTAATGTACTTAGTGAACATTTTATTTCCTATGGAATTAATTCGCCTATAGTGCCATATCATACTGCCACTGAATTTGGCCAATATACGGAGGCAAAAGAAGCTGGCATATTGGATGCGGAAATATTTGCTCCTGCCCAATATCAATTTAGCGGCCACTACGGTCGCGATCTGATGAAAGAAGTATGGGACTACGCAAAGGTCGCAGCCGAGATCGCACAAAAAAACACCTTTGATGTCATTCATGCGCATGACTGGCTAACCTTTCCTGCCGGCATCATGGCTAAACAAGTTTCCGGCAAGCCGCTTGTTGCTCATGTGCATGCAACTGAATTTGACCGCTCGGGTGAATATGTGAATGAGCAGGTTTTTGAGATAGAGAAAATGGGATTGTCGGCTGCTGATAGCATAATAGCCGTAAGTGAGTACACCCGGCAAATATTGATAGATAAATACAAGACAGCAGGTGATAAAATAACTGTTATACATAATGCAATTGAAGAGTTGCCCGATAATTTGGATACTCTTCCTCCTAAGGCATTAAAGGAGAAGCTGATTACTTACCTTGGCCGTATCACTTTTCAAAAGGGACCGGACTATTTTGTTGAGGCTGCCAATAAAATATTGAGCCGTAATAAAGATTACAGGTTCGTAATGGCAGGCAGCGGCGACATGCTCAATAGGATGATAAAAAGAGTAGCAGAACTGCGCATATCATCTCATTTTCATTTCACTGGATTTCTGAAGGGTAGTGATGTCAATAAAATATTAGCCATGTCAGACGTATATGTTATGCCTTCTGTGTCCGAACCCTTTGGTATCTCGGCCTTAGAGGCGCTTAGGGCAGATGTGCCTGTCATCGTTTCTAAACAGTCAGGTGTTCGCGAAGTATTAGGCAACACTCTTGCGCTCGATTTCTGGGATACTGATGCAATGGCAAACGCCATACACGCCCTGGCGCAATACAAAGGTCTTTCCAGGACATTTGTACGCAATGGAAAGATCGAACTAAAAAAACTCAGATGGGATAATCAGGCACAAAGAGTGAAGGAATTGTACCAATCATTATTACAGATCTGATTAATATCATTTACACAAATGAAAAACCGCCCTGGACAAGGCGGTTTTTATAGTAACAGAGTAATTATGCGTCTTAAGTTGTGATTAATAGTTCGTCTTCTATTTCGGTTACACCTGGCGATGACCATGTAGCTCGTTCTATTTCGTTTCTTTCGGCCCACGACCTGGCTTTACCTTTCAGTATTACTTTATTGCCAATTGTTTTAATGTCTATGTTGTTTGCTTCTATATCGGCGCTGCGTTGCAATGCCCGCCTGATGTTTTTTTCTATTACTGTGGCATCTATCTTAGGCGTAAGCATTATTAAATTGCTGATGCCCCTCACCCCGGTTATGTCACGAACTGCATTCGCTGCTGCATCTTTTTGATACTGCCATTCTGCTTCCCCTTCCATTGTTATCCAGCCATTTTCCACTTTTATTTGTATGTTTTCATCCGGTACATTGCTATTCCATTTCAAAGCATCAAGCGCTGCTTCTGCTATTTGCGTATCGTTGCGTTCATTATCCAGCCCCAGGCGCACTTCTATGTCCTCCGCTACTGCACTTACGCCTTTTACTCGCTTAGCTGCATTTTCTGCTGCTATTTTTTTAGAATAGCTATTCACATAGCCGCTCAAAGTCACAACGCCGTGTTTTACTGAAACGCCGATTTCAGAAGCATTTAGAATGGGGTCCCATTTAAGTTCGTTCATTACATCTTGCTGTAATTGTTGATCATTTTTCATATTCATATTTTTTTTGTTTTGCGTGCCTGTAAATATAGATGGCGGTATAGGTCACGCATATGACCAACGTCAAACACCCTCCTGATTATAAATAGATGATTAATGACAATTTTCAGATGCTGGTATGCTGTGCATCATTTTTGACAGTTGTTGTTTATGGCTTAATATCCCTGAAATGGATATGTAGTTGATGCAGGCATTTATAAAAATCTGCATCAGATCGGGTTTTCCGGTAGTCATATATCAGGACGTCCAGGCCGGTCCATATCATAAACCAGCTGGCAGGCTCCATGGCCACCTTCAGCAATGTATTAAAGTAAGAAGCTTTGTAAACTATATAGGCATCTGCTGCCATTAGTATCATGCCGCTTATCAGCAGGGAAAGTCCCTGCAGCCAGGTGCGTTTTCTTTTATCCTCGTATATCTGCATCCGCTCTCTGAACTGTTCCTTTATGCTGGAGAGTATTTCTTTCTCTATTTCTGCATTTCTTACCTGTGCCGGTAATAATAATTGCAGCGTGTCGGGGTTATCCGGCCTGTATTTCAGTGACATTCTTAGCTCATCAATAAAATCTTCTGATATTCTTCTTTTCAGGTAGTGCCTTGAATCAAAGTCAGAATATATATCGTCATATGAATCGAGCCATAAGCTTAACTCTGCCATACAATGCTTGTTAGTAATATCGTACCAGCACTATATGAATATAATCTTCCAGCATACCTTCTTCCACAAATCTCACCTCGCCGCCGGCCTGTATCACTTCTTCTATTATATCATCAACTGCATCCTTTATATTAAGTATTGCATCTTCACTGTCCTCATGCTTCTGTATATATTTGAGGTCACCCGTATAGTCTGCCGGGTACATAAAGTTCTTCTCTACTATCAGCAGTTTGCAGTTCTTTTCTTTCACTGCTGTCCATATGGCCTTTACGCCTGCTTCCAGCTTTTTGCTTTTTATTGCCTGGTTTATTTCTCCTAGCAGTTGTTTGTTTTTTTCATCTTTCCAGGCCTCTATATAGGGTTTCAGTAGCTCTTGTATTTCTATGGGCGTTGCTTCGTCATAGTTACCATGTATCATAGCAGCTATATTGTTAGTATTTGCAGATATGCTATTGAAATGGCCCAGTATTTTTTCTGTACCTAATAAAAAAACGGGTAGCTCATTCATATTCAGTAGTTCGCTAAGTCCATCATCTATATGTTTTAAGAAGCTGTTCTGCAATATTTCTTTATCTTTTACAGGATCAGAAAAGTTTGCAACCCTTTGCGGTACGTCCCTGTCATATGCTTCTATGTTGGGAGATATAGGCAGCTTTATCTTCACCATATTGTCGCCATCTACCATAAATGTTTTTGCGTGCCTGCCCGTCAATAATAGTATAATAAACTTCAGCGCTTCCTGCTTTGCATATAGCAGGTCTCGTATTTCAAAGCTTTGGTCAATAATTATTTTCTCTTCAATAGGTATATGCAAATAGAAGACTTTAACCAATATTGGCGATACATATACGGCAACGCTTTTAAAATCAGTCTCATAGTCTATAGAGCTTATTGCCTTTTGCAGGTTTTGCAGCGTAGGTTCGCAGGCTTCTTCAGGGTAGCTTTGCAGCAACTGCCTTTTTACCTCGTCTGCGGTTATCTTTAGCTTATGCTGTAGCTCTTTTTCCTTGCCTATTTCTGTATCTGCAGACAGTATAATGGATACTGCAGGCCTGTATTTTACAGCATCTATTACTTCGAGTTCTTCTGATGTGAATTTCATAATACGATATTTTAAAAGTCTATTTTATCGGTGTATTTGTTTTTAGGAACAGATCAAATAGAGCTGTCAAAACCATCTCTATGATATGTCTTAGATAATAAAAGCCGGCAAATGCAATAAGGCCGGTTAGTAGCCATTCTGCCAGCAAAAATATTTTTTGTGTATGTGTGTGGTTCATTTTCATGATTTGCTCAAAACAACGATTTATTCATCGCTGTTTTTCTGAACTAAATCATATCAAATGCTGATTTGCATCATCTATACGGCAGAGGCATTAAAATTTTTCACGGCAATATTTTCCGGTTCTCCATCCCGTGGAATGGTGACTGTGAATGTGGTGCCATTGCCGTTGCTTGTGAAATTTATTTCACCATTCAACAGGTCTACATAGCGTTGCACTATGTTCAGGCCAAGGCCGGTTCCTTTTACATTCCCTACGTTCGAAGCTCTATAGTATTTTTTGAAGAGTTGCTCCTGGTCTTCAGCTGGTATGCCTATGCCCCTGTCTGTAACTGATAGCGTAATATGCTGATTATGTACTTCAGCTTCCAGTAGTATCGATTCACTCGAATATTTTATTGCATTACTTAGTAGGTTGATGAGTACATTGTGCAATATCTTTTTGTCTGAAAGTATTACCGCATCTCCTTTAAAAACTGAGATGATCTCTTGCCCTGGTTTTAATATTGTTTCTAATTCCTCAATAGTTTCAGTAACAAATTGATGCAGGTTGAATATAGATTCTTCAACCTTTACAAGTCCTTGTTCTAGCTTTTCTACAGATAGAAAGTCGCCGAGTATATCTGTCAGATGTTTAACAGCTCCTTTTATTCGATCTACATGTTTTTGTATATTTTCCGGTTGACTTAGTGTCAGGTAAGTAGAGATAAGCCCGGTTGATGAAAGAATAGTGCTGAGCGGCGTACGGAACTCATGTGATGCTATTGCTACAAACCTTGACTTCGTCAGGTTTAGTTCTCTTTCCCTTTCTAATGCAGCATTCAATTCTGTGGTTCGCTCTTTAATTAGGTTATCCAGTTCCTGGAACACAGTTACACGTTCATGTATATCAGCGCAAGACCCTACATAGCCTACGAAATTATTATCTGGTGTATATAAAGGCTTACCTGCAAATGATACCCACCTGTAGCCATCACGGCAGTGTTTCAGCCGGAATTCTATCTTGAAATTCCTGCGATGGTCAAATGATTCATTGAAAGTTTTTAGCACTCTTTTTTGGTCATCATCATGCACGCGTTCCAGCCAGCCGAGGCCGGATTCCAGTTCCAGTGTTCTGCCTGTAAAGTCAAGCCATGTATTGTTCAGGTAGTTGCATCTCTTGTTCGCATCTGTACTCCATATCATCACAGGGGCATTATTAGCCACATTCCGAAACCACTTTTCGCTCTCCTCCATAATGCGGTGAGCTTTAAGCTTCTCCGTTATGTCTTCTATTGTACCCAGGTAGCCCTTAGGGGCACCTTTGCCATTTAAAGGTATTGCCTGCAAATGCAATTGAACTTCAGCGTTAGCAGTAGGGTTGTAAAAACCGAATACTTCATTAATTGTCTCCTGCGATGACAACTTCATATTCCAGTCATCCTGGTTAGGGCCATTCATTAGTAGCATAGTATCATGCACACTGTTGTTCAGCATATCGTCTGCTGTTAGCCCTGTTAGCTCAAGTGTTTTATCATTTACATACTGGAAATGACCTTTGTGGTCAAGGTAGAATAACCCATTAGAGTTGACTTGGGTATAGAGCTTAAAGTGTTCAGAGATCTCTTCGTATTGTGTTACCGCTCTTTTTTCTGCACTTGCATCTGTCCAGAATATTGAAATGCCGTCCTCCAGCGGATACACTCTTACCTTAAGCCAACTATTATTATACCAGTGCATTTCGAATGAAACCGGTACCTTTTGTTCCATTACTGTTTGATACTTCAGGCCGATTGCAGAATTGGCTATTTCAGGATAAAGGTCCCACAATATATTTCCTAATAATTCTTCGGCCTTCTTATTTATAAACCTTAAAGCTTTATCATTTGCAAAACGGTACACCCACTCGCCGTCTAGAACTACAAACGGATCGTCAATGTGTTCAAGTACTTTGCCCGCATTTAGATAATCAGCTACATGCATAAATCCAATCAATTAATTATGCATAAATACTTATCAGTTATAAAGATAAGCTAATTAAAATAATGTTTGTTTAAATATTTATTATCTTTTATGTGAAAGTATTAAACAGTTATCTCAACAAATATTCCAGTTTATTCTTGTCTATAATGGTAATTAAGCCGTTATGCATGTCTATCAGTTTCTCTTGTTTGAATTCGGTAAGCGTGCGTATCAGTGATTCAGTAGCTGTACCTGCTATACTGGCCAGTTCCGTACGTCCCAGATTTATGGTAAACTGCTCCTTTTTATCTTTATGATACTTCTTTTCCAGGCTTAGCAGTGCTTCTGCTACTTTTTTCCGCAGTGTATTATAGGCCAGTCCCAGTACCTGCTCTTCTTTTTCTATCAGGCTTTTGGCCAGCATGTTCATCATTCGTTTCATCACCTCAGGGTGGCTGTTCAGCAGTTGTTCAAATTTCTTCCTGGGTATCATGGCCACTTCACAGTCCTCTATTACTTCTGCAGTTTCAGGGTTATAGGTATTTTCCAATATGGCTGCATGCCCCATAAAGTCACCTTCACCCAGCAAGGCTATCACCAGGTCTTTGCCATCTTCATGGCGTTTATAGGTCTTTATTTTTCCCGACTTGATATAGTAGAGAAATCGAGGTGTGCTTTTCTCTTTGTAAATGACATGCTTCTTTTTATATTCTACAGTTTCGCTGCTGTTTATCAGTTCAAATAGCGGGTCAGTATATTCGCCTCGTTTAGATGCCTGTGGCATATGGTCGCTTTGTGCAGCATCATTATTATCACTGTTGATAGCAATGCGTTTCTTCAAATTTACCTCTACCGCATTCAGCAGGTCGCTGCCTTCAAATGGCTTAGTGATGTAGTCGTCAGCACCCAGCTTTATTGCCTGCCTGAAGTCATTACTCTCGCTTTTCGATGTTAAAAAGATAAAGGGAATATCCCTGGTCAGGGGGTTCTTGCGTATCAGGTGCAATACACCAAACCCGTCAATACCCGGCATGCCCACATCGCTTACTATTAGGTCGGGACGTTCTTTTTGCGCCAGTGCTACTCCTTCTGTGCCGTTTGGTGCCGTGGTGACTTTGTGTTCTGCCAGTGTAAGTATCTCTACCACGTTCAGGCGAATGTCTTCATCATCTTCTATTAAAAGAATGGTTGCCATAGGAAGTTTTTAGTGTGTGTTTAACTATAGCCCCGTTATTTTTCTCTCTTATCCTAACGGGAGTGTGAAATTGAAAATGTTACTGCGCATTATCTGTGACAAATCTCATCCTATACAGGTGAAATAGGTCATTATAATTGTGTTAACTGCCTTAATATATAAATTATTCCTATTAAATAAAAGGATTTACTGATAAAATTCATCAGTCGCATTGACGATAGTCACCATGATCCGTCTTGCAGCATGGTAGCTTTGACATATCAACGGTAAAATTATCAGATCATATAAAACATCCTCAAACATTCAAAACATCCCGCAACACTCCCGTTCTTTGAACAGGACCTCATTAATCCTCAATAAGCTGCTTTAATGCAGCTTTTTTTATGCCTGCTGTTTTTGCTGATAATATTCAATTTTCAAAGTGATGACGATCATTATTGTATGCATCAATTGTCAATAGTTTTACGCAGTTAATAAATAAACTATGAATCGAAAATCAACAATGCTCATTGGCGCTCTAAGTGGAACTGTTTGGGGATTACTTATTGGTAGAACACTGAGCAAGAGGAACAGAATTGCGAAAAGAAGCCAGCAACTGGAAACAGCCATCAATACACAACTGTATCACGATAAAAAAGATCTGGAGCAAAGCCGGGATATACTGGAGGCACAACTGCAAATATTAAATGAGCAAATTGAAAAGCTTTCCTAAATGGATATGCCAGCCGTAATGCATGCTATGGTGCAGGAAGAGCCAGGAGAGCGGCTTGTTTACAGGAAGTTGCCAGTACCTATGCCGCTGCCTGATCAGATGCTTGTTAAAGTAATAGCCTGTGGAGTATGCCGTACCGATCTGCATGTAGTAGACGGTGAGCTTGAAAACATTAAATACCCCATCATTCCCGGCCACGAGATCATAGGGACCGTCGTTTCTCCCGGAAGTAATGCCAGCCGCTTTAAGACTGGAGACCTGGTAGGCATAACATGGCTGGGATACACCTGCGGGCAATGTAAGTACTGCCAGCGTAGCCAGGAAAATTTATGTGAGCAGGCAAAGTTTACGGGCTATACTATGGATGGCGGCTATGCTGAATATACCGTAGCGTATGAGCAGTTCTGCTTCCCCCTGTCCCGAGACTTTTACAATCCTGCCAGGGCGCCACTGCTTTGTGCAGGCATTATAGGCTATCGCTCTTACGGCATGCTGCCACCCTCTGCAGTGCGCATTGGTATATATGGTTTCGGCGCAGCTGCACACATATTGGCCCAAATAGCAAAGACACAAGGCAAAGAAGTATATGCCTTTACAAGAGACGGTGATACAGAGGCACAGCAATTTGCCCGCAGCATGGGCGTCACCTGGGCAGGCAATGCCTCTGCTCAGCCTCCGCAGCTGTTAGATGCTGCCATCATATTCGCCTCCGCAGGCGAGCTGGTGCCTAAGGCTCTCTCAGATACTGATAAGGGTGGAGTAGTGGTGTGCGGCGGCATACACATGAGCGATATTCCATCCTTTCCTTATAGCCTGCTCTGGCAGGAGCGTATACTACGCTCCGTAGCCAACGTCACTCGGCAGGACGCAAATGCTTTTCTCCATATCATTGCTGATATTCCTCTAACAACAAATGTTACCTACTTTCCGTTAAATCAGGCAAATAAAGCCTTAGCAGCCTTAAAAAATGGCACAGTTTATGGAGCTATAGTGTTATTAATGGGTTAATGAAGCATGAATAGCTGGGTATTCCTCTGAATGATAATAAGTTGCAAGTGAGTTTTACACATCTGTGAATAAAAAATTCAAAGCTTGTTTAGCAGAATACTTAGTTTTATTGTTAAGTTTTTCTTACTTATTCATTAACTTTAAATAGTTGAAAGTCAGATTCTTGAGATGAAAGTTAAAGAAAGTTACAGCATTCTGGATTCTATCAGGTTACCGCACGGTTTATACATCGCATCCCCGTCTACTCACTACTCCGCCGTGTGGATCAGAGATACCCTCTACATCAGCCTGCCATATCTTAATAAGTCTTGCGATACTTACGAAAGAGCCTTGCATCGCCTGTTAGACCTGATGATAGAATACGAATGGAAAATCGATATTCATACCAGCAAGAAGCCTCATGAAGCATGGGAATATATTCATGCTAAGTATGATGCCGATAATGTACGTGAGCTGTTAGAGCCCTGGGGCCATGCTCAGCACGACGCTGTAGGCATGCTGCTGTGGGCCATAGGTGAAGGGGAACGTCAGGGTAAGAAAATACTGCGCAATACAAGAGACCGTATTATAGTACAAAAGCTTGTTTACTACCTCCATACCTGTGAATACTGGCATGACATAGATAATGGCATGTGGGAAGAAGGTCGCGAGATACATGCGAGTTCTGTAGGCGCTTGTGTATCTGGCCTCAGGTCAGTTAGTTACCTGGTTGATGTGCCCGAATACATGATTGACAATGGCTTGGCTACTTTAGAAAGACTTGGCACTAAAGAAACTCCCGACAGGAACGAGGATATGGCGCAGCTTAGCCTTATCTATCCGCATAGGGCCTATTCAAGAGACACTGCTATTAAAGTACTGGACCAGGTAGAAAAACGTTTACTCCGCAAAAACGGCGTAGTCCGTTATTTAGGTGATAGCTATTACAGCACGTTAGAAAGCTTTGGTCGCTACCGCGATTCTGAGTTCTATCATGGCACTGAAGCTGAATGGTGCCTCGGCCTCCCCTGGTTGGCTATATGTCACATGGAACTGGGCAATTATGATAAAGCAATGTATTACATAGAAAGAACAGAAAAGGTAATGCTTGCCGACGGCAGCCTGCCCGAGCTATATTACGCCAACACCAACGATCCAAACCCCAATACTCCCCTTGGCTGGGCCAACGCCTTGTATGTAGTAGCCAGGGAAAGGTATGCTAACTATATGGGTACTAAAATTTAGATTGCTTCATTTCCTATTGTGGCATATTCTTTTTGCGAAAATATATCTATTCGCATATGCGAATGGGTAATCGCTTAAGAATATGGAAACAAAAGAACTATCAATTTCAAGCCCTGCCTTTGAAAATGAAGGCAACATCCCCGAAAAATATTCCTGCGATGGCGAAGAGGTCAACCCTCCGCTCAGTATAGATGGCCTACCACAGGAAACGGTAACATTGGCAATGATAGTTGAAGATCCTGATACCTCAAGAGGCGTTTTCGATCATTGGATAGTGTGGAATATTGATCCCACAAATGAGATACAGGAAGATAGCCGTCCGGGGATTAGCGGCCGCAACGGTGCAGGTAAAACAGGTTATCACGGCCCTTGCCCGCCAAATGGTTCACACAGGTATTTCTTCTACGTTTTCGCTTTAGATACAGATGTCGATCTTCCTGCCGGCGCAGGCAAAGAAGAATTGCAGCGTGCTATGGAAGGCCATATTATAGCTCAGGGCAGTCTCATGGGCCGCTATGAGCGCAAGAAACAATAAGCAGCAGACCTGCTGGCCTGCTGCTTATTTCGTTAGTGCGCTGCGGTAGCCCACTGTCCCGGCTGATAGTCGCCCGCCTGTATGCGGAATGATATATTCAATCGGTTATAAGTATTAATGGCTGTAACAGCTATCGTTAAATCCATCAGTTCCTGTTCAGAAAATTCAGCGTTAGCTTGTTCATATACTTCGTCAGGCACTTCTCTGTTAGTTAGCGTGGTCACAGCTTCTGCCCATGCCAGCGCAGCACGTTCACGTTCGCTGTACATAGGCACTTCGCGCCATGCGCTCACCAGGTACAGTCTTTGCTCTGTTTCGCCCGCCGCACGCAGGTCTTTTGAGTGCATGTCCAGGCAGTAAGCACAGCCGTTCATCTGCGACACGCGAAAGTTCACCAGCTCAAGAAGATTTTTATCTAGGCTTGTTTTCGCCAGGTAAGCATTTAGTCCGGATAGTGCCTTAAGTACAGCGCTGCCATACTGATGCATATCAATTCTTTGTCTCATTGTTAAAGTGATTTGTTATTGAATTGGTTTTATGCGTCAATAACAAACAAGTCATTTTAAAATGGACAGAAGAACTGGTTTTTAATAGATATTACTTTTAGCTAAGCATAAACTGGTTGCGTGGCGGATAATGCAGGTATTCCGTCCAGTTTATCGAAAATACTTTTTGAAGTTTAGCAACAAGTTCGCGGAACGAATGCGACTTGGTTACGTACATGTTAGCACCATTCCTGAAGGAATCCTCTACATATTTTTCGGTTGTTAACGATGTATACATGATTACCGGCAGGCTGTCGTACTCCCTGTTTTTCCTTATTTCTGCAATGCAGGCCACGCCATCCTTGCAAGGCATATGTATATCCAGGAACAGGATATAGGGTAATTTCTCTTTTAATAATGTAAATAGCTGCTCGCCGTCCTCTGCATTTCTAAGTAGATAAGGAAAATTTAATTCCTTTAGTGCAAAATCAAAAATATCTACATCCTCTTTGTCGTCCTCCGCTAATAGAATGTCTTTTTCTTCTGTCAATTCACTCATACTAACTGAACTTATGTTTATGCTGAACCACTAAATTACGTATTCCATACTTACTACAGCAATCTCTTAATGTTGTATATGATATTTTCTATCTAACTGCAACAATGGCTTCAGCATCAATCTGCTATATAATATCAGGCAAACACAAAACATCTTCTGCATTTTACCAATTAGCTGACTATGTTTTTTATTGGCTGCATAAGTAACTATTTTGTAAATTCATCGCAAATTATACCCTATGAAAAATTATATGATCGTTCTTACGATTGCTGCAATCGGTTTTTTCTCCTGTAGAAAAAATACTAGTGATGGAAGTCCTGATTCCTTAGTAAAAGACACGCCTGGCCCTGCTGTACAAATTGACAGTGTTCCTCTGGCAATCGGGAATACGTGGAAGTACACCATTCAAAAAGATAACCACACGGACACCGAAACTATAACAGTAGTTGCAGACACTTTAATTAATGGCTTCAATGCTGCTGTAGTGCTTACTAACTACAATGGAACGCTTTCCCGCGCATATTACGCAAACAAGGATAGGGCCTATTATATGTTGGGCTATCGGAATGCAGCAAATGATTCAGTGGTAGTTTTGAATGCACCTGATAAGCTGGCCCAATTTCCGGTAGACCCAAACACTAGCTGGATATCAGCAGGCAAGGGGGCAAATGATTTTAATAGCCCATACAATTGGCAATGGCAGGGCTTTTATACCATCACTACGCCATTAGGAAACCTGAACTGTGGAAAGTTGATGTTTACCAGTTCAAGCCCTATTGTTACTTACCAATACTACACTGCTAAAGGTCTGGTAAAGGAACTGCAATTAACGACCAATATGCCACAATCAGGTTCTGGCCCTGCCGACTTTAAACTATCAAGTACTAC
>JBQCEX010000209.1:0-7868 GCA_051959855.1 Flavipsychrobacter sp.
GGTTTCAGCAACACAGAGGTGCAGCTAAATGGGCGCCTAAGTGGCCTGCCTGAAGCAAGCAAGCTGAACTATAATTTGCATATCGCAAAGCTACAGTCGTCACGCAATGACCTTAATCCGTTATTGCCTAAAAGCCTGCAGCAGCAGATACGCATACCCGATCGCTTTGGTATAAGCGGGCAGGCGGCAGGCACTACCAAAGACTATAATACCAATCTGCTATTGATGAGCAGCGATGGTAGCGCCTATATCAACGGATTATTATCGATGTCGGGCGGCAAAGGACATGAGCGCTTTGATATGCATTTACGTACTGACCGGCTCAATATAGGTCGCATACTGCGCAAAGATTCCCTGATGGGTACAGTGACTGCAACCATAGTAGCCAAGGGACAAAGCTTTGACGTGAAAACAATGACCGCTGCACTGAATGGTGATATAGAAAGCGCCACATTAAAAGGCTATACCTATCACCAGATCATTTTTAATGGTAATGTTGCTGCGAAGAAGGGTAATATCAAATTAACATCCTCCGATCCTAATATTCGTATCAATCTAAATGGGCACGCAGACTTTAGCGGCAAATATGCTGCCGCTAAGTTTAAGTTGCAGATGGACAGTATTAACTTCCAGGCGCTAAAACTGTATCAATCAGAATTGCGCATACATGGTACCATCACAGCAGACTTCCCTGTATTAAATCCTGACTATCCACAAGGCACTTTCATGTGGACGGAGCCTATCATAGTGGCTGATGGCAAAAAGTACCTGCCTGATAGTATGTATATCTCATCGCACCCCAACCAGGATACGGGGCAGAACATAGTGATCTTTACGGATGTGATGAAAGGCAGCATAACGGGCCATACGCCACTTACTAAGATAGGAGCAATAATACAAGACCACATCAACAGGCACTATGCATTCAAGAAAACAGACTCTACAGCTAAGAGTGCAACTTATGTAGCAAAAGCCACAACCCGCACAAAAGATTCAAGTACTAAAGTGCCTGCAAATTATGATTTAAAAGTAGTAGCGCATATTGAAGATAAGCCATTGCTGCATGTAGTATTGCCGGGCCTGGTGTCTATGGATACCGTAAATGTAAATGCTGAATTAGACCCTGCTAACTTGTACCTGAAGATAAATGCGCCATTGGTAGTATATGGTGGTAATACGATCACGAATGCTAATGTGCAGGTAAATGGCGCAGACTCTGCCTTTACTTACCAGGTAACTGTTGATAGGTTTGAGCAAAGCCGACTACAGTTTTGGTATGCAAATATTCATGGCAACCTGGACCAAAACCAGATCACAACAGATGTAAGCTTGTCGGACTCATCAAAGAAAGAACGCTTTGCATTGGCAGCTACTATACAAAAAGACAGGGACACAAACATAGTGCAATTGCAGCCTGGTCTAAAGCTGAACTATCAAACATGGCAGGTAAATGAACCGAACAGGATAGTGTTGTCGAAGGGTGGCATGTATATCCAGAATTTCCAGATCAGCAATAACAATCAATATATAAAGATCAACAGCGAGCAAGCGAGGCCTAACACACCGCTACGTGTAGATATCAGCAATTTCGTATTAGCTAATTTGGCACAGATGGTGAGCAAGGATACCACCCTGGTAAACGGCTTGTTGGGTGGCAATATAGTACTGGAGCGTACAGAACCTACGCCGGCGCTTACCAGCACCTTGCAGATACAAAACCTGTCTGTAATGGGTGACACAATAGGTGATTTAAAAGTAGATGTAAATCATACCAAAGCAGAAGAATTAGGCGCAGATATAGCGATAAGCGGCAAGGGCAATGATGTGGACCTGAAGGGAACATATTACCTGCAAAAGAATAATGGAAATGATTTCGACTTCACGCTTTTGCTGAAAGCATTGAACATGCAGACCATTGATGGTGTAACATTTGGTAAGCTGAAGAACAGTAGTGGTTACCTGAGGGGTGATTTACACATCACAGGCACTACTGCATCGCCACTGATAACAGGTGAGCTGCATACAGACCAGCTAGCTACCACTGTGGTCATGTTGAATTCTTACTATAAAATGCCTGCTGAAAAAATAACCTTCACTAAAGATGGGATAGATTTTCATGACTTCAAGATATACGACAGCGCAGGTAATGATGCAGTAATCACTGGAAACGTAAACACCAAGGATCTACCCAACCTGACCATGGACCTGCATGTGCGGGCTAAAGACTGGCGTGCGATCCATTCTACATCAGGTGATAATAAAACATATTATGGCGACCTGTTACTTACTACCAATCTTAATATAAAAGGCAGCCCCTCTGCACCAAATGTAGATGGAAACTTAAAAATACTAAAGGGCACCAAGCTGACCTATGTAATGCCGGAAACGGCGCCGCAGGTAGAAAGCCATGAGGGCATAGTAAAATTCTTCAGTATGAAAGACACAGCCCGTTACAGAATACTAAGGCCGCAGAAGAAAGATACTACGAAAGTGAAAGTGGCGGCAGGCTCTAATATAAATGTGAACGTTGGTATAGATAAAAGTGCTGAGTTCAGCGTAATAATAGACAAAGCCTCCGGCGACTTCTTAAAAGTGCGTGGCGACGGCGCTTTAAATGCATCTGTTGCGCCTGACGGCACTGTTGGCCTTACCGGTACTTATGAGTTGCATGGTGGTGAGTACCAGCTCAACTATAATTTCATCAAGCGTTTGTTTAAGATCCAAGATGGCAGTAGCATCACCTTTGCCGGCGACCCTTCTAAAATGCAGGCAAATATTACTGCTATATATGTAGCAGATGTTGCACCATACGACCTGGTACAGCGTGATGTACCGGACCCTTCACAGTTAAACTATTATAAAGAACGCCTGCCTTTTAATGTGGAATTGCATATACGGGGAGAGGTGCTGCATCCTTCACTCACATTCAACATCACATTGCCTGACAACACTGTGTTCCCGATATCTTATGATGCAGTAGAACTGGTGCGAGGTAAGTTAAGCCAGGTAAGGCAGGATACCGCAGAACTGAATAAGCAGGTGTTTGCTTTGCTGATACTGAACCACTTTGTTGCGGAGGACCCATTTTCATCCGGCGAATCAAACAGTGCAGCATTTATTGCTAAGCAAAGTGTTAGCAGGTTTATAGGCGAGCAGCTCAACCAGTTTGCTAATCACCTGATAAAGGGCGTTGACTTGTCTGTTGATCTTGCTTCGTCCGAAGACTATACCACAGGTAGCTACAGAGAACGAACGGACCTGAACCTGGCAGCATCAAAACGGCTGCTGAATGACCGGTTGAAGATAACGATAGGTAACGACTTTGAGCTGGAAGGCCCGCAGACAAGCAACAGCGAGCAAAGCACACTGATACCCAGTAACCTGGCTGCCGACTATTTGCTAACAGCAGATGGGCGCTACACTGTGCAGGCCTATAGAAAGAATTATGATGAAGGCGTGCTGGAGGGATATGTTACAGAAACCGGAGTAAATTTTATTGTGAGTCTGGACTATAACAAGTTCAAAAATATTTTCAGGAAGAAAAATCATAAGAAGGAACAGTCGACCACTGCACCTAAAAAATAGGGTTGGATAACATGACTTTTACTAAGCTTGGAACATATATCATTGCAATCACTGCTATTTTCTTCACGGCCTGCAGCAATACCAAACATTTGCCTGCGGGTGACTCACTGTATATAGGCGATAAAGTAAAACTTACTGATAAGAAGGAAGCGACCCGCAAGGAAGATAAAGTAATTAAAAGCGATCTTGAAGCCGCAGTACGTCCTAAGCCCAATACTAAAACATTGGGTATGCGCATAAAGCTGAGGCTATACAATTTTGCCGGCACGTCTAAAAAGAAAAAAGGCCTTCGTCATTGGCTACACGATAAGGTAGGCGAGCCGCCTGTATTGACAAGCACAGTCGATTTAAATTTTAATAAGGAATTGTTGGTGAACATATTGCAAAACCGTGGTTTCTTTTACCCATCGGTCGATGCTCATCTTGACACAAAACACAAAAAAACAAAGGCCGTATTCGATGTAGTGCTGGGCCCGCAGTACACCATCAATAAAGTATTTTTTCTTAGAGATTCATCCCGTATTGCAAAAGATATCAATGACCTGCAGGACCAAACTTTGCTGGACACCGGACAATCATATAACCTGACGTTGATAAAAGCTGAACGCGACCGTATAGACCGTGGACTAAAGGAAGAAGGTTATTATTTCTTCAAAAGCGACTATATATTACTATTGGCAGATACCAGTGTAGGTGACCATAAGGTGAACTTATATCTGCGACTGAAACGCGAAGAAATCCCCGAGGAAGCATATAAAGTATATACCATCAACAAAGTGTATGTTTTTCCTAACTATAAACTGAACAGCAATGGCTCAGACACCAGCAAGGCAAATGCTGTAGTATATAAAACATACTACATCATAGACCCTAAAAAGAAGTTCAATCCCCAGATATTTCCTGATAACCTGATGTTTGCCACGGGCGATCTGTATAATCGTACTGACCAAAACAAATCGCTAAGCAGACTGGTGAACCTGGGCACCTTTAAGTTTGTGAAGAATCGTTTCGAAGTATCTCCTAACTCAGACACCTTGCTGGATGCATATTATTACCTTACTACTTATCCCAAAAAGTCTATTCGTTTCCAGATAGGCGCCCTTACACAGAACGATAACCGTGCGGGTTCGCAGGCAAGCATAAGCTGGCTCAACCGCAACACCTTCAAAGGTGCAGAACTTTTCCAGATTAAGCTAAACGGCGGCTTTGAGGCGCAGTACAGCGGGCAGGCAAGACGACCTAATATCTATAATACCGGTGCAGAGGCTGATCTGTCGTTTCCGCGTTTCATGGTGCCTTTTGTAAACATCGGCTCAAACAGCGCCTTTACTCCTAAGACAATGATAAAGGCAATTTACAATTACGAATCTCAGTCTGACCTGCTGCGCATCAATTCCTATAAGGTATCTTATGGCTATGATTGGAAGGAAGATCTTAGAAAAGAACACCAGCTTTACCCTTTCAATTTCACTTATGTAAAAACAGATACATTGGGTGATGCCTCAAGGCTGGGCCTGCTATATGGCAACCTTGTCTTCAACGGAATTATTATTGGTCCTACTTATGAGTTCACTTATAATTCCCAGGTAGGCCCGCAGAAAACCAGCAGCTTCTATTTCGACTTTTTAATTGATCTTTCAGGCAATGTTCTCGGCCTCGCAGAGCACGCTAACTATAAAGATCATCCACAAACTTTATTTGGCTCTACTTATGCGCAATATCTAAAATACCAGCTGGATTACCGCTATTATTTCAGGATGAGCAGAAGCAATATCCTGGCCAGTCGTATTCTGATAGGTGAAGGTCTGCCTTATGGCAATTCTTATCAGCTGCCTAATATAAAGCAGTTCTTCAGTGGTGGTAGTAGTAGCTTACGTGGTTTCCCTACACGCCTGGTAGGTCCCGGTACTTTTAATGAAAACTATCTGTATGGTACCAATCAGTACATTGAAACCCTTGGCGATATGAAGCTGGAGCTGAATACGGAATTGCGCACCAATGTATACAAATTCTTTAGCACCGCGCTGTTCGTTGACGCAGGTAATATCTGGTTATACAATGACAATCCTCAATTTCCGGGCGGAAAATTCACTAAAGATTTTTACAAACAGTTAGCTGTAGATATGGGTATTGGTTTCCGTTTCGATGTGAAGATCCTTTTAATAAGATTAGACATTGGTATGCCGGTACGTGAGCCATACCTGCCTGAAAACGATCGCTGGGTGTTTAACAAGATAAATTTTGGCGACCCTACATGGCGAAAGAATAACCTGGTATTTAATATAGCCATAGGTTATCCTTTCTAAAATGTAAGCTTAGCTGATCTTCTCATTATTCTTCACAACGTCTTTTGTGCTTCTTACCAGGCCAATGCCGGCAAAGAAAAATATGAGGCCCAGTATACCATACATAGATATGGCCTTAACATCATAAGTACTTGTGCTGCTATGATTTACGAAGTTTACAGCTGCGAGTATCAATCCTATGATACCCAGGAAGGTTAATATGACACCGATTACTCTTTTTTCCATGGTTACATTGTTTTATGTATGGATTAAAAAGAGTATGCCGAGGCGCTTTATTGCTTGGCCATCATAAAGAGCCCGTCGTTACATTTCAGCACTATGGTGTCGCGTGCTGGCAAAGGGCCGGATGCAATTAGATTAGAGCGATTATCAAAACTGTCTATAGAGCTGGCAGGGCTGAAGCCACCATGTATGTACATTCCACCAGTGTAGTCAAAAGAAAAAGTATAGTTCTCGGTTTTTATGTTGCCAGCTGCGTCTTTGTAAGTATAAACAGCAGTCATGTCTTTATTCAGTTCCAGGGTTCTGTATTGACTATTGGCTGTAATGGCGCCCCATATATTGAGGTAGCTGTAGTCATAGGCATCATAAGCCTTCCATTTCGTTTGGTAAGAATACCCGCTAAGCACTACCGATCTGTAAGCGCCATTATGAGGAGGCGGCTGTATTAGAAAAACAGTATCATTACTGCGAGGTGTCATAGTAGACGGATTGCTGGCAAATGTTAGCCAGTTGGTATTTGAGTAATCATCGCTAAACCAATCTACATAATAGGTGGCAGTCGTATCCAGGTTATTAAATGATATCTTATAAGCGCTGCCGCCCGGCAGATGGCAGGTCATAAAAAGATTACTGTTTGTATTGTAGTCAGCTACCTTTTTATAAATGTTTACCCTTACAGTAGTAGATAAATTGTTGGTAATAATATAATTACGTATTCCGGGCCTGCTGACCGGAGCCGGTACAGGATTAAGCAAATTTTTTTTGTCTTTGGTACAACCAAATAAAACAAGACATGTAGTTACAATACCAAGGCAATATAATCCGGGCCGGTTCATCGGGTTCTCCAATTATGCGTTTTAAGCTAAATAAAGATAGGGAATTTTAGATTTCTTTAACTTAAACTTATTAATAAACTATGCCGCTATCTTGCCGGTTCTGTCTTTATGCGGGCAAATCTTTCCTTTAGCTTTAGAAGCCTCTTTTCAAACAGTTCATAAGACAATGCTGACACGCCAATCGTAAGGGCAAAAACCAAAAAATACATAATAATGGAATTGGTTGAGACCATTCGCATTACCAGCGTTATGAAAATGAAATGGTACATATACATTCCATAAGAGATCTTGCCTATATAATTCAATATCTTATAATCCAGGTTGATGATTGATGTCTTATAATTAACCAGGTTAATGATTATAATACTGTACAGCACTGCGTTTATTTCCCAAAAGAAGTTTTTAACATCATAGGCGCCTATCATCATTACTAGCGCAGCTATATAGGTAATCAGTTGCACATATTTATTGAAAAGCAACTTAATTCGACCCTGATCGTTAATACAGGCGAAGTAGCTTCCTATCAGCAAACAATCGATTTGAAAACGCCCTTTGAAGAAATGGAGTGCCAATAATAAGAATGAATTATGTGGAAAGAAGCGGGGTGAAAGGATCAGAAAGACCTTTATTGACAAGTATACAGCAATAAGGACCAACGTAGTTTTTTTTAGTTTTTCAACATTTGAACATTTGTTTACAACCAACGGCCAGAAAAGATAATATTGTTCCTCTACTCCTATTGACCATGCCTGTCCTGAATAGGGTACGGCTCCAAACAATAAAAGCTGCAAATTGGGCAAGAAAAACAGGTAAAGAAAGAAGCTTGGCCAAAAATGAGCAGTCACATCGCCCCAATTGGGCATCCTGAAAAATGGAATATGAGGAATGACAAAAAAGGAAAGAATAAGTAAAACAAAAT
>JBQCEX010000210.1:0-7198 GCA_051959855.1 Flavipsychrobacter sp.
AATGATGAGGCGCTCTACTGCATTGCGCAGCTCACGTATGTTCCCCGTCCAGTTATATTCCTGCAAGGCATTTAATGCCGAAGTATCTATTTGCTTTACGGGTTGCTTATACTCTTCGCTTATTTCCTTTAAGAAATGTTCTACTAACAGTGGTATATCATCTCTGCGTTCGTTCAGAGATGGAACATGAATAAGTATAACGCTTAACCTGTGATACAAATCGAGACGGAACCTTTTGGCTTCCACCTCTTCCATCAGGTCTTTATTGGTAGCGGCTACTACGCGTACATCTACCTTTATTTCTTTATCGCCGCCTACGCGGGTTATCTTACCTTCCTGCAGGGCACGCAGCATTTTTGCCTGCGCATCATGGCTCATATCACCTATTTCATCCAGGAATAAGGTACCACCGCTTGCCTGCTCAAATTTACCAATGCGCTGCTTAATGGCAGAAGTAAATGAGCCTTTTTCATGGCCGAATAATTCACTCTCTATCAGTTCAGATGGTATAGCAGCGCAGTTCACTTCTATCAGCGGGCCATTGCTGCGACCACTTAATTCATGAATTCTTCTTTCAACCAGTTCCTTACCTACGCCATTCTCGCCGGTCACTAATACACGGGCATCAGTAGGCGCTACCATTTCAATCGTTTCTTTCACCTTACGTATACCTTCACTTTCGCCTATCATTTCAAAGTCGCGGGAAATACGTTTCCTCAGCTGCTTGGTTTCAGCCACCAGCGATTTCTTATCCATCGCATTGCGAATGGTGATCAGCAGGCGGTTAAGATCGGGTGGCTTGGAGATATAATCGAAAGCTCCTTTTTTCACGGCATCTACTGCAGTTTCTATATTACCATGTCCTGAAATTACTATGAAAGGTATATCAGGCTTTTCTTCGCGCGTCTGTTCCAGCACTTCTATGCCGTCCATTTTTGGCATCTTCACATCGCAGAGTATGCAATCGTAATTGTTCTCCTTTATTTTCTTTATTGCCTCTGCGCCATCGGCGGCTTCATCTACAGTAAAGCCCTCAAAGCTCAGTATTTCGGAAAGCGTCTTTCTTATCGCCTTTTCATCATCTATTACCAATATGCTCTGCGCCATAATACTTATTTCTTTTCTACTCCTTTATGATATTTTACTGTCTTCTTGTAGTTTCCGTCCATGTCATATTCCTTCCATTCACCCTCTTTTTCTCCATCCTTATTATACTCACCTTCACCTTTTAAGTTACCACTTTCCGCAAATTCCTTCCATACGCCTACCTGCACATTATTTTTGTATTTGCCCATGTCACTGGCCTTGCCATTCTGGAAATAGGTAGTAGCATTGCCTTCCAGCACGCCATTTTTATATTCGTATTCCACAGCCTTTTCGCCATTTTCGTAATACCATACAGCATTACCGTCTAACTGGCCATGCACATAATTGTCCTCTTCCTGTTTAGTACGGTTCGCAAACCATTTTGTATGCTTGCCATGTTTTTCACCGTCTGAGTAGTAGGTTTCTTCCATCATAGGGCCGTTTGGCGCATATATCCTTTCAGGACCTTCCTTTACATCGTTACTGTAATTGGTAATTTTATACAAAGCACCATTGGGCATAAATTCAGTACAAGGCCCTATTTTTTTCCCATCATAGTAGTTTGTTATACTCATAGGAAAGCTCGTTTCCCAATATTCTACCCAGCTGCCTTCTTTTATACCATTCTTTAAAGTTCCTTCTGAAACAATTATCTGTGTCTCAGGGTTCTTTATCTGCATAAACTCCCACCCGTTGGCATCTTTGCGCCGCATAGTGTCATAGCTTTTTCCGGGTGGCAACATCTGCCTTTGCGGAAAAGATGATTGAGCATGTATAGTACTAACAAATAGGGTAGCACCTATTACCAGGGCACTTTTATAAAAACGGAACATTGAGAATAAAATTTCAGCCAATTTAATAATTTATTGCTATTCGGATGCAAAGCTGACTGTTAATGCCATATTTTAACAGACATTTACTGCACTTTTGTCAGGCATTAAATTCAGGCATCTAATTTGACTGCAATTAATGTAGGTACATTAATTAATCAGTAAAATTCAACTATATATGAGCAATACAGTTTTTCATGCAGCAGACAGCAGGGGCAAGGCCAACCACGGATGGTTAACTGCCCGCCATACCTTCAGCTTTGCAGGCTATTATGATCCGTCCCGCATACACTTTGGCGCTATGCGCGTATTAAATGATGATATAGTAGCAGGCGGCACAGGCTTTGGCAGGCACCCGCACGATAATATGGAGATCATTACCGTAGTGCTGGATGGCGCCCTGGAACATGCCGACAGTATGGGGCATAAGCAGGCAATTCACCCGAACGAAGTGCAGGTAATGAGCGCGGGCACCGGTATAGAACATAGTGAATACAACCATAACAAAGACAAAGCAGTAAACCTGCTGCAGATATGGATATTCCCTGACAAGCACAACGTACAACCCCGCTACGACCAAAAGGTCTTTCCTGCTGAAGAACGCATCAATAAGCTGCAGACTTTAGTATCACCTATTGACAATGCTGACGAAGGATTAAAGATCCATCAGGATGCCTGGATATATCGTACTACATTAGAAAAAGGCGAAAGCACTACGCACAAGTTGCACAGCAAAGACCATGGCCTATATGCATTTGTGATAAATGGCCAGGTGAATATTGGTGAACAGAACTTAAATAAAAGAGATGCTCTGGGCCTTTGGGACACAGATGAGGTAACTATAAATGGCAGCGAAACCAGTGATATACTGTTGCTGGAAGTGCCTATGACAGTGTAACATATATATTGGCATACTTTTTTACCAAGCTAAGTATGCAACGTATATGTATTATAAGCGGCGAAAGCTATGATGAGGGGCAAGGTCTGCTTTTGAAGGACCTTCGCCCCTCATTACGTAAGTATATTAAAAAGGCCGATACAGATACTGAAGGCGATGCTCCTGATGACGCTTTTATATCTTTCAATGCCCTTACCACGCTGCTGCGTGAATATATCAATAACTTATCGGAAGAGGAGTCTAAAGAACACCAGAGCCTGAAGAGTAAAATAGGGGAACGTTTTGAAGAAGAAGATGCCTTACAGCCTATAAACTATGATCCTTCTGATAAGCCAATAACACTTGCAGAAAGACTGGCAGATAAGATCGCTGCCTTTGGCGGCAGCTGGACTTTCATCATCATTTTCGTGTCAATACTTATTATCTGGATGGGGATAAATGCGTTCCTGCTAAACAATAAAGGCTTCGATCCTTATCCTTTTATTTTACTCAATCTTGCACTCTCCTGTATCGCAGCTTTGCAGGCACCTGTCATTATGATGAGCCAGAACAGGCAGGCAGAGTCCGACCGCGAACGTGCCGAATATGATTTTAAGGTAAATTTGAAGGCAGAAACAGAGGTTAGGCTCCTGCATAAGAAGCTGGACCATTTGCTGATACACCAGCACCGCAACACTGCCGAGTTATTTCAATTGCAGCTGGACATTATGCAGCAAATGCAGCAGCGCTGGGATGCCATGCAAGCTACTTCTGCTAAAGAATAATGTAAACAATGTCAGAAAAAGAATCAATCAAGCACTATACTAACGGAGATATAACCATAGTATGGCAACCTGGTCTCTGCCGGCATGCTACCAAATGCTGGAAGGGCCTTCCATCAGTTTTCGATTACCAGAAACGCCCGTGGATAACTATAGACGGGGCTGAAACTGAAGCTATCATAGGTCAGGTAAACCAATGCCCCTCCGGCGCATTAAGCTTCTTCAAAAACGCTGAAGCAGCAAGTAAATAACAGGTGGATTCTTATTTAAGCATATTAGAAAGGTTACGTACCCGACTGCAACAGCCCCTGCCGGGACTAAGCGCGCAGGAAAAAATGGCTGCACGTGTAGTGCCTATGCCGCTGGAGGTGCCTGCCAATGCGCGGGCCAGTGCTGTGCTGGTATTACTGTTTGAAGCAGCAAACGAGCTGAATGTACTGCTGATGAAGCGAATGGAAGATAAAGGGGCACATAGCGGCCAGGTGAGCTTTCCCGGCGGACGGCAGGAAAGCTATGATGCCGATCTGCGGGCAACAGCACTGAGAGAAGCCCAGGAAGAAGTGGGCATATTGTCGGGCGACGTGGATATATTAGGTGCATTAACGCCATTATATATAACCGTAAGCAATTTTAATGTCTATCCATATGTAGGATATGCAAAGCAGGCGCCGGAATATAACCTAAGCAGGCAGGAAGTGGCTTATATAATGGAGGTGCCACTTACTACGCTGCTGCATGAAAGTCGCAAGACGGTTACAGATGTAATATCGCCGGCGGTGCCGGGCGTAATAAGGCAGGTAAAAGCCTATCAACTGGAAGACGGTACCGTCATCTGGGGTGCCACAGCAATGATTATAGCTGAGCTTGAAGTGCTGTTGCATGGCATCTTGTAGATCTCTGTTTATTTTTAATATTTCCCGTACGCTAATCTTTGTCATCCCCACTCTCCCATTTTTAAGCTAACTTGCAGCCCCATCTGTAAGAAATGGAGCTGCCAGAAGGTAAAAAAGTATATTTCGCATCCGACTTTCATCTCGGTATCCCGGATAAGGCCACCAGCATAGCCCGCGAAAAGCGCCTGTGCCAATGGCTGGACGAGATACGCGACGATGCGGCCGAGCTTTTCCTGGTAGGCGACATATTCGATGTCTGGTTCGAGTATAAGAACGTGATCCCCAAAGGTTATACCCGTTTCCTGGGTAAGCTGGCAGAGCTTAGTGACGGCGGCCTGCACATAGAGGCCTTCACCGGCAACCACGACCTCTGGATGCGCGGCTACTTCGAGGACGAACTGAATATACAGGTGCACCATCTCCCCATAAGAAGAGAATACAACGGCAAAAAATTTCTTATAGCACACGGCGATGGCCTGGGCCCGGGAGACAATGGCTACAAATTTTTAAAGAAAGTATTACGCAACCCTTTATCACAATGGTTATATCGCCGCCTGCACCCCGATACGGGCGTAGGCGTGGCAAGCTGGTTCAGCCATATGGGCCCTAAACATGATGTGGCCGAAAAGCCCTTTCTTGGTCCCGAAAAAGAATGGCTGGTGCAGTTTTGCCTCGATACCCTGGAACGTGAACACATAGATTATTTCATTTTCGGTCACCGCCACATCGCTATCGAATACCAGCTGCCTAAGGACAGTCTCTACCTTAACCTGGGCGACTGGATAAAATATGATAGCTATGCCGTATTTGATGGCGATCGATTAAGCTTAAAATATTATAAAGCGAAGTAGTATTATGCAACGAACCTTAGTGATGATAAGGCATGCGAAGTCGAGCTGGGCAAACCCTTTGCAGAGTGATTTTGAAAGACCCCTTAATGACCGCGGTACGCATGACGCGCCAATAATGGGACAAAGGCTGAAGAACCTGGGTGTGAAACCCGATCTTATTATAGCCAGCACCGCAAAAAGGGCAAAGCAGACAGCTAAGAAGATAGCACAGGCCATAGGCTACGACGAGGCAAAGATACAGTGGGAAGAAAAGCTATATCACTGCATACCCTCGGTTTTTGAAGAGGTGATTTACGAGATTGATGATTCGGTGAAAACTGTTTTTATCGTAGCACACAATCCCGGCATCACTACTTTCGTTAATGAGCTGTCGCCCGATTTTACTATTGAGAATATGCCTACCTGTGGCATAGTGGCTGCCCGGATTGAGGCTGACCACTGGAATGAATTCGCAAGAACTGAGAAACAGGCATTTTTATTTGAGTACCCGAAGAAACAACCATGACCGCTAATAATAAATCAGTAACACAGATCATAAATACATTAGAAAAGCTTTTTGAAGAACGTTTTGGCAGGCTGCCCGAACAGGTGCTGGCATTACCGGCATCCGGCTCAGACCGCCGCTACTTCCGCCTCACTGCAGGCAAAGACTCCGCTATAGGGGCCTATAATACCAATGTAGCAGAAAACAACACTTTCTTTTATTTCACTGAACTGTTTCGCAAGCATAAGATCAATGTGCCTGAACTGTATGGCATGAGCCGCGACCGCCGCGCTTACCTGCAGCAGGACCTTGGCAGCACTACCTTGTTCGATCAGCTGAATAAGGAAGGCTTTAGCGACGCAGTAAAGGAGAATTATAATAAAAGCATAGCCATGCTGGCCCGCGTGCAGTGGGTAGCAGGCCGCGAAGCTGACTATAAGCAATGCTATGCTTCCACTCAGTTCGATGAAAAAGCCATCATGGCCGATCTGCTGTATTTTAAATACTACTTCGCCGATCTGCAGCAGATACCATACGATAGGATTTTGCTTTTTAACGAGCTGGAATCCTTAAGTAAAGACCTCGGCCGCATACAGCCGCAGATGCTCATGTACCGCGACTTCCAGAGCCGTAATATTATGTTGCATGATGGTAAAGTTTATTTCATAGACTACCAGGGTGTCATGCAGGGGCCGCCGCAGTATGATATTGCTTCGCTACTATGGCAGGCAAAGGCGCAGCTGCCGGAAGCAGGGAAGGAAGAATTGCTGAATACTTACATCGCGTCCTTGTCTGATCTGAATGTGCCGCGTATGGATGAGATCCATTTCCGCCGTGGCTATGCACAGTTTGTGCTTATTCGTTTGTTGCAGGTATTAGGCTCTTATGGTTTCCGCGGGCTGTTGCAGCACAAGCCGCATTTCATCAGCAGCATTGGCCCGGCACTGAAGAACCTGGAAACATTCCTCGCTACCAATCCGCAGTTGCCACCTTATCCTGAGCTGCGCACTTTGCTGGAAAATATATCTACGCCTGAGATGCAGCAGCGCTATGCCGCAGCTAAGCCTTCAGCGGATTCAAAGCTTACTGTCAATATCTGCAGCTTCTCATATAAGAACGGCATTCCTAAAGATAAGGGCGCCAATGGTGGCGGCTATGTATTCGATTGCCGTGGCTTATTGAATCCGGGTCGCTATGCAGCTTATAAGTTGCTTACGGGCCAGGACGAATCCGTTAAGCAGTTCCTGGAACGCGAGACGCGCATGCCGGAGTTTATGGACCATGTGTTCAGCCTTGTTTCGCTGAATGTGGAAGATTACCTGGCGCGCAACTTCGAGGCGCTCAGTGTCAATTTTGGCTGCACAGGTGGTCAGCATCGCTCGGTTTATGCTGCTG
>JBQCEX010000211.1:0-10924 GCA_051959855.1 Flavipsychrobacter sp.
GTTGGCAATGGCTGATGTAGCAGTGGGTGCATTAAAACCTGTTAACGGCATTACTCCCGTGGTTGTGAATGAGGAAATGGTAAAGAATATGAAAGCGGGTTCTGTCATCATTGATGTAAGTATTGATCGCGGCGGCTGCTTCGAAACCTCAAGACTTACCTCTCACGAGAATCCTATCTTTAAAAAATACGATGTCATACATTATTGCGTGCCCAACATTGCCTCTGGTGTATCGCGCACTGCATCCAGGGCCATCAGCAATGTGCTGATGCCTATTCTGCAGCAAAGTGCTGATATGGGTGGTATCGAGGGGCTGATACAGGCTAAGGCTGGTATCCGTAATGGTGTGTACACCTACAAGGGCTTAATAACAAGCGCCCCTATTGCTAAGCGATATAATTTCAAATACACTGATCTGGACCTGCTGCTTGCCGCTCAGGCTTAAAAACCCGGTATTGTATGCCCAATAACAGGATGAACAAAACTATCGCCGGTTATCACTTGCTTATGATTCTTTCTGCCGTTGATTTCCGGATCAGCGCCAGTGAGGACAGGATCATCCGCGAGTACCTGGAACAGGAATTTCCATTCCATGTAAATCTTGATGCGCAAATGGAGATCATTAGCCGCCTAAAGCCGGATGAATGGGAAGGTCAGTTCCTAAAAGCCATGGACGATTTTTATGATGATGCAACCGAGGAAGAACGTAATAACCTGCTCAACTTTGCCATAAAGCTAGCCAAAGCAGATAATGTTATTACTAAAGAAGAAAACCGCTTTTTGAATCTCCTTTTCGAGAACTGGGAACCTGCTTAGTGAGCAGAGGTATATACCATGGTTACTGTTGCTGGCTTAGGCGCAGGTGTATTTTCCTTCTCGTTCTTGATGATACCTGCGGCTATGAGTCCTAATATTGCTATACCAACTATTATACGATACACACCAAACGCACGGAAAGAATGCTTTTGAACATATTGTATAAAGCTCCTGATAGCTATCATAGCTACTATAAGCGCTATGATGTTACCTACTATCAGCATTTGCATATCATTGCCTTGTAATGTCAGCCCTTCTTTATGGTAATCCCACAGTTTTTTCACTGTAGCAGCAAACATGGTTGGTACAGCCAGAAAGAAAGAAAATTCTGCCGCCAATTTACGAGTAAGCTTTTGTTGCAGGCCTCCTAGTATGGTTGCCGCACTGCGGGATACACCCGGTATCATAGCTATCACCTGGAAGCAACCGATGATAAACGCTTTTGGATAGCTGATTTGCTTGTCCTCTGTTACAGTAGCTGTCTTGAAAACCTTATCAATAAACAACAGCACAATACCACCTAGCAACATAGAGATACCTACCGTCATAGCACTTTCCAGCAGGGCATCTATCTTTTTCGAAAATAGCAGTCCGAATATCGCCGCAGGTATAAAAGCTGCAATAAGCTTCAGGTAAAAAGTAATCCTGCTAAAGTCAAAGAATTTTCTCCAGTACAGCACTACCACGCTTAGTATGGCGCCAAACTGTATGCACACTTCAAACAGCTTGGTAAATGCCTCTTCATTAATGCCCATTATAGAGCTTGCAATGATCATGTGGCCGGTAGAAGATATGGGAAGAAACTCGGTGATCCCTTCTATGATACCAAGTACTACAGTTTGTAACCAGGTCATTATTATGGTATGTTAATGTATTTATGAGTCTGTAAAGATAATTGCCATTGTGGATGTTCCTGTATATATTCTATTATCAATGGAACAATTTTTTCTTTTTTGCTCCATTCTGGCTGTAGGTACAGGCGGCAATCAGGCCTTACCTTGGCAGCATACTTTTCTGCCCACTCAAAATCAGACTTATTATACAGCACTATCTTCAGCTCGTCGGCGGCATTCATGTTTTCCTCCAGGGGCGCCTTAAACTTCTTTGGCGACAAGGTAACCCAGTCCAGCTTACCACTCAGCAGGTGCGCTCCCGATGTTTCTATATGCACTTTAAAGCCCGCTTCGTGCAGTGCATCACACAGAGGATTCAGGTCATGCATGGCAGGTTCCCCACCTGTTATTACGGCTATCCGCCCTGGATGTGCTGATGCTATATTCACTATCTCATCCACCCTCATTTTAGGGTGCTTTGCTGCATCCCAGCTTTCTTTCACATCGCACCACACACAGCCCACGTCACAGCCACCCAGTCTTATAAAATAAGCTGCCTTACCTGTATGGAAACCTTCACCCTGTAGGGTGTAAAAGTGTTCCATCACCGGGTATTGTATGGCCGTATTTGTTGCAGCTATGTCGTTCACCATTCCGTCCCTCACTATATGGTTATGCTTTCTTTTGTTTATTTTTTGCAGCGGTCAGTGTATTTTTCATTAGCCCGCATATCGTCATAGGGCCCACACCTTTTGGTACAGGTGTAATATAGCTGCACTTAGCGGCTACATTATCATAGTCCACATCACCCACCAGCCTGGTGCCGCTCTTACGTGTAGGGTCATCTATACGATTGATACCTACATCTATCACTATAGCACCATCCTTCACCATATCTGCAGTTATAAATTTTGGTCTGCCCATTGCAGCTACTATCAGGTCCGCTCTTTGGCAAACCTCTTTCAAGTTCTTTGTTTTTGAGTGGCAAAGGGTCACAGTAGCATTCCCCGGCGTTGCATTTCTGCTTAGCAGCAGTGTCATCGGCGTACCTACAATATTGCTTCTGCCTACCACTACGCAATTCATACCGGTTACATCTATATTATAATGTTCCAGCATCAGCAGTATACCATATGGTGTGGCCGGCAAAAAGGATGGTTGCCCCAGTACCAGTTTACCCTGTGTTATAGGGTGAAATCCATCTACATCCTTTTCAGGGTCAATATTATTAATCACAACAGTTGGAGAAATATGGTCAGGTAAAGGCAATTGCACCAATATGCCATCCACACTTTCATCTTCATTCAGGCGTTGTACCTGGCTCAGCAATTCACTTTCGGTAATAGAGGTGTCAAAATGTAACAGGGTAGAGTTAAAGCCCAGCTCTTCGCAGGTACGCACCTTCGAGCCTACATAGGCTTCGCTCGCCGGGTTATTACCTACCATTATCACGGCAAGATGTGGTGTTTTACCGCCTTGCAGTTTCAATTCATCTGCTTCATGTTTTAGTTGCTGCTTGATAAAGGCCGATGTAGCTGTACCGTCTAAAATTTGCATGGCGCAAAGATAAACCTTTTGTAAAGCATATAATTACCTTAAATAAATAAGGTCGCCACTAAGGCAACCTTATTTAACTTTTTAATATTTACAGTTTTGTTTTCTAACCTACAGCACCTATTTTCTTTAACAATTTTCTATTCTCCCGTTTGTGTATCAGGTTATAAGACATTGCATAGATAACCGGCAATATAAGTAATGTAAGAATGGTAGAAGTGATCAATCCACCTATCACCACTATTGCCAGTGGCTTTTGTGTTTCGGAGCCTATCCCCGTACTTATAGCCGCAGGCAGCAGGCCGATTGCGGCCATCAAAGCTGTCATCACCACCGGTCTCACGCGCGATTGCACCCCATGTTCTATGGCCATATGCAGGGTCATCTTTTCTTCCAGGTTCTTTCGGAAAACGCTAATTAAGATCACCCCGTTCTGGATACATACGCCAAATAATGCAATAAAACCAATGCCTGCACTGATGCTAAAGTTCATTCTTGTAATGTGCAGTGCCAATATACCGCCTATTAACGCAAACGGTACGTTGAGTATGGTAAGGATAGCATCTTTTACATTGCCATAGGTAATGAATAATATCAGGAATATAGCGATCAGACATAGCGGAACAACTTGAGCAAGTGTATGCGATGCGCGTTCTGCATTTTCAAATTCACCATTCCAGGTCATTGTATAGCCACGTGGTAATTTCACATGGGCTGCCACTTTCTTCTGGGCTTCCTTAATGGTACTACCCAGGTCACGTCCGCGTATCGAGAACTTCACAGGTATATAGCGTGCATTATTGTCAAGGTAGATAAATGAAGGCCCCGTTAGTTCGCGCATATCAGCTATTTCCTTTATCGGTATGCGTGTGCCATCTTGCGTAGGCACCATCAGCTGGGCTATCTTGTCTTCAGTATTTCTGGAATCTTTGTCATAACGCACGCGTATATCAAATCTGCGCTCCCCTTCATATAGCTGGGTAGCTGCCTTGCCACCAATTGCCATTTCTATCACAGAATTCGCATCAGCTGCATTCACGCCATATAGTGCCATTTTTTGCTGGTTCAGCTCTATGTGGAATTCAGGTTGTCCCAGATTTCTTAATACACCAAGATCTTCCACGCCCTTTACTGTTTTCAACTGGTCCATCACCTGGTCAGCTAGTGTATCCAATTCACCAAAATCTCGTCCGAATATTTTCACAGCAAGTGATGCCGGTACACCAGCCACAGCTTCTTCCACATTGTCTCGTATCGGCTGGGAATAGTTATATAGAATACCTGGTATTTTGCTTAACTGCTTATCCATGGCATCTATCAGGCTTTCCGTAGTCACACCCTTGGGCCATTTGTCCTTTGGCTTTAGGTCTACTGCTATCTCTACGTTAAAGAAACCTTTCGGGTCGGTACCATCCACCGTTCGGCCTACCTGTGCCAGGCTATGCTGTACTTCTGGGAATTGCCCTATAATGGTCATCATCTTCCTGGCCACCTGGTTCGATTCGTCCAGTGATGCACTCATTGGCAACTGCCCCTTTACCCATAGCGAACCTTCATCCAATTCCGGCAAAAATTCAGATCCCAGGAATTTAGCTGAAGCAAATGTAAGCACCATGAGCGATATAGCTATTATCAGGCTCGTTCGCTGGTTAGCATATACTTTCTTAAAGAGCTTGGTGATATTCTTTTCAAAGAATTCCACCACCACATTATGTTTCTCTCTTACATTCTTTCTCAGCAGTATGCTGGACAATGCAGGCACAAGGGTTAGTGTATAAATAAGTGCGCCAAGCAATGCAAAGCCTAGGGTAAATGCCAGCGGAGAGAACATCTTTCCTTCAACTTTCTTAAAAGCGAATATGGGCACAAGGCAGGTAAGGATAATGATCTTCGAAAAGAAGATGGCTTTACCCATTTCGGCACCTACGTTCTTAAACAAGCCTAGCTTCGCCAGCTTGTTAAATTTCTCCATGCCTATCTCTTTCGCCCTATGGTCTAGCACCACGAATATGCCTTCCACCATTACCACTGCACCGTCTATTATGATACCAAAGTCCACAGCACCCATTGACAGTAGGTTGGCGGTCATGCCACGCAGGCGCATCAGCGTAAATGCAAATAGCAATGAAAGCGGAACAATAATAGCAACGATGAAAGTGGTACGCCAGTCCGCCATAAATATTAGTACGATTAGCGTTACCAGGATAATACCTTCGAACAGGTTATGCAGCACCGTATGCGTTGCATATTCCATCAGCGTGCTGCGATCATAGAATGGCACTATCTTCACATCCTTCGGCAGTACATTCTCATTCAGGTCATTCACCTTATCGTGTATGGCCTTCAGCACCTGGGCGGCATTTTCCCCTTTGCGCATCACTATGATGCCTTCTACTGCATCCTCCTCCGCATCACGTTTCACATCGCCCAGTCGTGGCTTTTCGGTCTCTACAACAGTGGCTATATTCTTTACCAGTATAGGTACACCATTTATTTTGGTAACAATGATGTTGTTGATCTCGTTGATGTCGTTTAGCAACCCTATACCGCGTATGATGAATGCTTGCCCGTTTTTCTCCAGCACGTCACCACCTACGTTGATGTTGCTTTTAGATACTGCATTATACACATCAAGTGAGGTCAGGCCATAGTTGGTAAGCGTATTGGGATTTACACGTATTTCATAGATCTTTTCACCACCGCTGAAAGTGTTAACGTCAGCCACACCTGGTACGGATTTGAACTGCCTGTCCAGCACCCATTCCTGTATGGTGTTAAGCTCACGAATATTTTTTGTCTTGCTTTCCAGCGTATAGCGGTAGACCTCGCCGGTAGGGCCGTAAGGGGGCTCTACTTCCGGACTTATATTGTCAGGCAGCTCCGCATTACTCAGTCTTGTAAACACCTGCTGCCTTGCAAAGGCGTCATCTACATTGTCATCAAATATGATACGAATATATGACAGCCCAAATGAAGATGTCGAGCGCAGATTTATTTTGCTCTGCACAGAATTAAGCGCAGTTTCCAACGGTATGGTCACAAATTTTTCCACTTCCTCAGCACTGCGTCCCGGCCATTGGGTAATGATAATGATCTGTGTATTCGTTACGTCAGGAAATGTTTCAATAGGGGTATTAGTATAGCTGATGTATCCTATCACGGCCAGTATTGCCGTCATAAAGAAGACAAAGTATCTGTGCCGTAATGAGAAGTATATGATTCGCTTTATTAGCTTATTCATTGAATGTCTTTTTGCGGATTAATTATTCCGGCTATTGGGCCATTAATTGGTTGAAGATCAGTATCTGGTTTTTAGTGATGACACGCTGCCCTGGTTCTACGCCGGTGTTGATGTATGTTTTATCACCTACCGTTTTTAGTATGTTCACTTCCGCTATTTTCAAGTCGTCATTGGCATTATATACTATCACATAGTCTTTCCCTTCGTCGCTTACCAATGCAGCAGTAGGCACACATATGGACGCATCTCCTTCTGCATTGCTTACAATCACCTTGGCAAACATTTCAGGTTTCAGCAGCATATCCACATTGGGCAATGTCACACGCACACGCATAGCTTTGCTCTGTGGGTCCAGTACCTGGCTTATTTTATCTACTTTGCCTGTCAGCACCATATTAGGATAAGACATTGGCACCACGCGCACATTATATCCTTCTTTTACCTTAGGTATGTCTGCTTCGTATACGTTCGCATATACCCATACGTTCTTCAGGTCAGATATAGTGAACAGATTATCACCCATATCAGGGCGTATAAACGATCCTGCGGCTACTTTCTTCTCCACTATATATCCGTCTATCGGCGATACCATCGAGTAAGTGCCATTAGCACTTATAGTGCCGCCGCTGTTTATGTTTATTACAGATTGTACTTTGTTTCGTACAGCCAGTGCTTTTTCATAGTTCTGCTTTGCCTCGGTGTACTCACGTTCGCTGCTGATGCCGCTTTTATATAGTGACTGTGCATTGTCCATCTGGCGTTTAGCTATAGCCAGGTCGGCATTGGCACTGCTCAGGTCACTGTAGTTACCTGCTACGTCAGCACTTTTTATTACAGCCAGCACCTGTCCTTTGCTTACCTTATCGCCCAACGATACACGTGCTTCTATGACTTGTCCGCTGCTGCGCGGGAATACCTTTACTACATTATTTTCATTAAAGCTTATCTCACCGCTTAGCGATATTTCGTCTGTCACATTGCAGTTGCGCACTGTGTCTATAGTTATCATGTGCTGCATGGAGTCGCTCAGTACAAACTTTTTGTTTTCCTGTGTTTGTTGCTCCTTTTTCCCGCAGGCAGTTAATAGGGTAAGTGCTGCGATGGATAATGCTAAATACTGTTTCATTGTTCTATCTAAAGAATGTTCTAAAATCTGTTTAATTTATTTTGCTACATCTACGCCTACTATGTCATTCAGGTCCTCTTTAGCCAGTCGCAGGTTCAGCGTTTGGCTTAGTTGTTTTTGCCTGGTGTCAGAGTAGTCATTGAAGTAGTCAAGAAACTCTATCAGGCTTATTTGCCGGTTATTGTAGCTATTAATAATGTTTTGGTACAGCTGGTAATAGTCCTTGTAAAACTGCTCATTCGATGATGAGTTCAACTGTACGGCATATAATAGTTTCTGGTAAGAGTTAGACACATCATTCTGCAGTTTTTGGTCTGTCAGCTCCATGGTCGCTTCCTCCTGTTTTATCTGGAACCGGGCTGATTTTATATTCCCCTGGTTTCTGTTCAGTATAGGCAGTGGTAATGATATGCTTAAACCCACATAGTTAGGTGCATAGTTGGCTGCCTGGTCAAATTCCGGTCCTACGCTCACATCTGGTACAGCCAATGCCTTCTGTAATCTTAAATTCTGTTGTTGGTATTGCAACTGGTATATTTCCTGTTGGTAGTCTGTATTGTGCTGCTTGGCGCTATCTATTAGTTCTGCCAGGTTTTGGTCGGGCATTACAGCTGCCTCATTATCTGCTACTTCAGGTTGTATAAAGGTATTACCTGTCACATTCAATATTGTTTTTAGCTCAGCCTCATTGTCGTTCAGGTCATTTGCATTAGCAGTCATGTCCTGCTGCAGGCTTACGGTCAGGGCCTGCACACGCAAATATTCCTTACGGGCTATGTTTCCTGCTTTCAGTTCGGCGGCCATACCGTTCAGCAGTTTTTCCAGTTGCTTTTGTTGCTCCCTGTATAGTTGGGCGGTGCCTTGTAGCTGTGCTATTGTGTAAAAGTCTTTGAACAAGGTAGCCCTCAGGTTGCGCATTACTCCTCTGAATTGCCATTCGGCTATATTCACATTGGTCTTGGCCAGGTCTATTTGTTTACCGCGCTTACCTGCAGTTTTTATCAGTTGTTGCACCTGCACGTAAATTTCCCCCTGTGGGTTGCCGGCTGCATCTACTGTGTGCTGAAAAAAGTGGTTATTTGAATATACGTTCTGGTCCGTATTCAGGTTAGGGTTATCCCATTTCCTTGCTTGTTCTACCAGTGCTTGGTTCGACTGTATGTTGTAGTGCTGGGCCAACAACGCCAGGTTCTCATTCAGAAATCTTTTCTCTGCCTGTAGTATGTCCAGGTGCAGTGTGTCGCTTACAGGTGCTGTTTGTGCTTGTGTTTCTGTATGCAATAGGCATATACAACAAACTGCGTATATACTTTTCGCAAGCATTTTTGGAAGCATGCTTATATTTTAATTTTTAAAATTAACCGTGAAATTACACTATATGGTCAGAGTGCCTACTCTATCTATGCTAAATAAATATTAGCACTTCGGCGGCGGGGGATTTATCTCCCTGCTGTATAAATAATGGTAGGTATCGCGAATGCGCGATTGATGCAAAAGACAAGCAAAACTATAGGTAGGATAACAGTCTTGTCTTTCAGGTATGGTTAGCTTCAGTGATATATGTTTTGCTATATGTAGCTTGCGCGTGCTTTTGTTGTTTTTAGGAGGATTAGTCCTGTTTGCAAGCCTTTTGTCATTTATCCGTGTATGAGATTTTGCCGCCTTTACCACTGTATTTGTTACCAGCGGACTTATATCATTACGTATATCATACTCCTTTTCCGATTGCACGCTTAAAAAATAAACATGCAACAGCAGTACTACGCTTAAAAATTGTATAATATATCTTTTGAATTTGTGCACTATGGGCAAATGGTGTGCAATATTACATATTGAAACAATAAAGCGATGTTAAACCTGTATGTTTTTTTCTAAAATAAATGCACCAATAAGCCTTTGATTTCCAGTATTTAAGCAATAATTAATTCTCTTTTTTTGACTAACTCTTCTGAAACTGTAATTTTCAGTTTCAATTTTAGCTATGCAGGTAAAGGATATTGCTCAGGCATTAGAAGCTTTCGCCCCCTTAAAGTACCAGGAATCTTATGATAATTGTGGCCTTCAGGTCGGCGATATGCAGCAGGAAGTTACCGGCATTTTGCTCAGCCTGGATGTTATCGAAACAATAATTGACGAGGCTATCAGCCGCGGTTGTAATATGATAGTCGCTCATCATCCGCTTATTTTTTCCGGCATTAAAAGCATCTCTGGTCGCACTTATGTTGAGCGGGTACTGCAGAAGGCCATAAAAAACGACATTGCCATCTATGCTGCTCATACTAATATGGACAATGTTCGTAAGGGGGTAAATGCCAAAATAGCTCAAAGGCTGGGCTTGCAAGATACCCACGTCCTATCCATGCGAAATGACACATTGTATAAATTTTACACATATGCTCCCCAAAGCGCTGTCGATGCTGTACGTGATGCACTTTTTGCCGCCGGTGCTGGCGACATTGGTAAATACAGGGAATGTAGTTTTAATACGCCTGGCACAGGTACTTTTAAGCCTGACCCAAATGCAGACCCGGCTATAGGCACTGCAGGTGGTCCAAGAGAGTGGGTGGACGAGGTGAAGATAGAGTTGATTGTTCCTAAACACCTGGAATCTAAAATATTAAACACCTTGTTCGAGGTACATCCATACGAGGAGGTAGCCTATGAAATGATTGCCTTGCACAATAAAAACCAGGAAATTGGCGCCGGTATGGTAGGCCGTTTGCCTCAGCCTATGCCCGAGGAGGATTTTCTTCGCATGTTAAAGGAAAATATGTTGGTGGACTGTATTCGCCATACGGCTTTAAGAGGCAAAGAGATTGAAAAAGTGGCTGTTTGCGGTGGCTCAGGTAGCTTTTTACTTAAGGAGGCCATAGCCGCCGGGGCCGATTGTTTTGTAACGGCTGATTTCAAATATCACCAGTTTTTTGATGCTGAGGGCCGTATAATTATTGCAGATATTGGCCATTATGAAAGTGAACAGTTCACAATTGAGTTATTTAAAGAGATACTTAACAAAAAATTTCCTAATTTTGCCATTCTTTTATCAAATTTTTCAACCAATCCTGTAAAATATTTTTGCTGATATGTCTACTGTTAAAGACTTTTCTGTTGAGGAGAAACTAGTTGCGGTCCTTACCCTGCAGAAGATCGATTCTAAAATAGATGAGATCAAAACGCTTAAGGGTGAGCTTCCAATGGAGGTAAAAGACCTCGAAGATGAGATTGAAGGGTTACAAACACGTATTAATAATATAGATGCCGAAATAAAAAGCATCGAAAGCTTCGTTACTACCAAGTCAGACGCTAAGAAAGAAGCTCAGGCGCTGATCAAGAAGTACGAAAAGCAGCAGGAGA
>JBQCEX010000212.1:0-3849 GCA_051959855.1 Flavipsychrobacter sp.
CCTTGCCTGCTCATATAAAGCTTGCATACCTGCCTGGTTATGGTTCTGTTAAGCTCCGGCTAACAGGTAGGAGCAATGATGAGCTGCGACTTATAAAGGAAGTAGAAATGCGGCAGGAGGAGATAGCAAACAGACTGGGAGATATTGTTATTGCAATGGATGATTTCCCGCTTGAATATAGCATTGGTAAATATTTTGTGGAGAAGCAGATTACACTGGGCCTTGCAGAAAGCTGCACTGGTGGCTATATAGCTCATCATCTGACACAGGTAATGGGCTCCGCGGGATATTTTAATGGCAGCATTGTTTGCTACCAGGAAAGTGTAAAAGAGCATGTATTAGGCGTAAAGAGGGAAACGCTGGATAAACATGGCGCTGTAAGTGAGGAAACAGCTATAGAAATGGCAAAGGGTGCATTGAAAGTATTAAAATCTGATTATGCACTATCTGTCACCGGACTGCTAAGTGCGGGTGGCGAGAGTGATAAGACGCCTGTAGGCACTGTATGGATGGCAGTAGCTGCTAAAGATGATATAAAGACTAAAAAGTTTCAGTTCCATTACGATCGTCCAAGAAATAAGGAAATGTCAGTACAAATGGGCATGCTTATGATCTGGAATTACTTACATGGCAAGCTATGAGTATGATATTCCTTGTAGGTATGCCCGGAGCAGGTAAATCTTATTGGGCAGAGAAGATCTCAGCGGCATATAACCTTTCTCTTGTTGACCTGGATAAAAGGATTGAAGACAGGGACGGACAAACGATTACAAATATATTCCATTCAAAAGGCGAAGCGTATTTTCGCGATCTTGAAACAACGTTGCTGCTGGAAGTTATTGCAGATAAACAGAATGACGTAATTGTAGCCTGTGGCGGTGGTACTCCTTGCTTTGCACATAACTTAAGCAGCATGCAGCAAGCGGGAAGTATTGTTTATTTGCGGGCAGATATTGAATCTTTATTAAATCGACTGGAAAATGAAGCTCTGCATCGTCCGCTTCTACAGAAAGGAGATTTACGATCATATCTGCAGGACTTATTAAATAAAAGAAAACATATTTATGAGCAGGCGGATCATATTTTAGACACAGAAATCATTTCACTCAGTACCTTTGACAAAATTATCAGTTCATGTATAAACCGGCCCTAGTTTCCGGCACCATACTGGCAGCATTGGCAGTAACACTTGGCGCATTTGGTGCGCATGGATTAAAACAGATACTGGCTACCGATCAGCTACAGGTTTTTGATACAGGTGTTAAATACCAGTTCTACCATAGCTTTGCACTCATCCTTGCGGGCATATTGTTTTCTTCTTTCCCTTTCAATAATATTAAACTGGCAACCGTATTTTTTGTTTTGGGTGTCGTGTTCTTTTCAGGCACTTTATATCTGTTTCCCTTGCTTGAAGCAAAGCAGGTCTCAATACCGGTATTTGGCAGATTGCTCACTCCGCTGGGAGGTTTGTTCTTTATCATAGGTTGGATAGAGCTATTTTTGGCAATTATTAAAAAGAAATAATGAAGGTTGTAGCATTAATACCTGCCCGCTTAGGCGCTACTCGTTTTCCTGCAAAGTTGTTGGCCCCGTTAAAAGGTAAAAGCGTTATTGTGCGTACTTATGAGTCAGCGAAGGCTACAGGTCTGTTTAGTGATGTAGTAGTAGTGACAGACAGTGACCTGATAAGAGACGAAATAACAAAAGCAGGAGGCACAGCCGTGATGAGTAAAGGGGAATATGAGAGCGGTACAGATCGTATTGCAGAGATTGCTGCTGATATGGAAGCTGATGTATTTGTAAACGTGCAGGGAGATGAGCCGTTTGTACAAAAAGAGCCAATGGCTCAACTATTGGAAGTTTTTAAGGCGGCAGATGGTAATGACGTACAGGTGGCATCACTGGTACAGGAACTGCATGACGAACAATTTATCAATGATCCGAATTATGTGAAAGTCGCACTCGATTTGAAACAAAATGCAATATTTTTCTCCCGTAGTGTAATTCCATATCCCCGAAATAAAGAAACTAAGGTCACCTATTACGAACATATAGGTGTATATGCATTTAGAAAGAAAGCTCTGATGGATTTTACTAAATGGCCGATAACACAACTTGAGTCTGCTGAAAAAATTGAGTGTCTGCGTTTCCTGGAGCATGGCGTGCCCATGCGTATGGTGGTAACCAATTATATGGGAGTGGAAATTGATACACCGGAGGATATAACACGCGCAGAAGCTTTTATGGAAAAAATGGGCATTAAATAAAGGCCCTTATTATATTTAAATAAAAATAGGAAATACAATTATGAAGTTTCGCAATTTTAAAATGGTTGATTATGTGGTTTATGGCCGTGGGTGTTTCGAACAATTAGATGAGATATTAGCGCCGCACAGAAGGGAAGGAGCACCTATGGTATTTCTGCTCGACCATTTTTTTGCCGATAACAAAACATTCAAGGCTCGTATCCCGCTTCATGGTAATGATGTGCTTATAGATGTGGACGTTACCCACGAGCCTAAAACAACTTACGTAGATAATATAGCGGATGAGCTGAAAACAAAATATGGTACAGTTTCCGGTGTTATTGGCATTGGCGGTGGTTCCGCTATGGATCTTGCTAAGGCTGTATCGCTGATGATGACAAATCCTGGTAAAGCACATGACTACCAGGGCTGGGATCTTGTTAAAAATCCTGGGGTATATAAGGTAGGTATTCCTACTTTATCGGGTACAGGTGCAGAAGTTTCACGTACTACAGTGCTTACGGGACCCACTAAAAAACTGGGCATGAACTCAGACTTCACGCCATTCGATCAGATTGTGCTTGATCCTGAGTTAATTAAAGGGGCCCCTGTTAACCAGCGCTTTTATACAGGAATGGACTGTTACATCCATTGTATAGAATCATTGCAGGGTACTTATATAAATGCTTTTAGTCGCTCTTATGGCGAAAAAGCACTGCAGTTATGCCAGGAAGTCTTCCTGAATAAAAAGCAATGGGATGATGAGAGCGATGAACAACTGATGATGGCCTCTTATGCAGGTGGCATGAGTATCGCTTATTCCCAGGTTGGGGTAGCGCATGCAGTAAGTTATGGGCTTAGCTATTTGTTAGGCACTAAGCATGGTATAGGCAACTGTATTGTCTTCAATCATCTTGAAGAATTTTATCCGGAAGGAGTAAAAGAGTTCCATCAAATGGTAAAACAAAATGGCATTGATATCCCAACAGGCATCACAAAAGGTTTAACTGATGAGCAGTTCAATACTATGATTGATGTGTCTTTAGGCATGGCTCCTCTTTGGGAAAATGCCCTGGGTAAAAACTGGAAGGAACAAATGACGCGTGAACGCCTGCGCGCCTTGTATGAAAAACTATAATTCACAACAATAATCAGAATGATTGCTCAATAATTTGAGCAATCATTTTTATTTTTAGATGTAATTAATACTATCCTTTTTGCAACCTTTTTCCTATACGCGCATAGCTTTCGTTATAGTGTTTCTGGCTTTGGTCTTAGCACAGAGATATTACGGCATTAGTGTAATATGGGCGATTCTTTGGTTATTCTTATACATATCCCTGCTTGTGCTTGGGGCTATTTATATTCGCTGGAATTTTTTTCTGAAGTCTTATAATAAAGGAGGGGATAATAAAACTATTGCCCTCACGTTCGATGATGGTCCTGGTGCGGAAACATCTACCATTCTTAATATTCTTAGGGAACAGAATGTACCTGCTGCATTTTTTAATATTGGAAAAAACGCCGTAAGCAATCCGGATATACTAAAGAGAATGGATGTGGAAGGCCATGTTATTGGCAACCATAGCTATAATCATGGGTT
>JBQCEX010000213.1:0-4447 GCA_051959855.1 Flavipsychrobacter sp.
GGAAGATACGCGGCGGCAGCGGTCTGCACCTGGCTTTAGGTATCCTTATCAGCGTACTGTATATCATGCTGTTGCAGTTCTCCACCACCTTCTCTACGAAGGCCGGATTAAACCCATTTGTAGCGGTATGGATACCCAATGTACTTTTTGCAGGACTGGCTTACTACCTGTACCGGCAGCAGATAAAATAAGCCGTACAACTCCTTCATCTAAACGTGTTTAATATCAATTTTATAGCTGACTAACATCATAAAGGCACATTTTTTATACAGATACTTTTATAAAAATTGCCGTTATGCGTGCTATATGGTCAGGTTCTATAGGGTTTGGGCTGGTAAATATCCCTGTCAAGTTATTTAGTGCTACACAGGATAGTACAATAGATCTGGACATGCTGGATAAGCATGACCATGCCAACATACGCTATGCCCGTATAAACCAGGACACTGGTAAAGAGGTAGCCTGGGGAGACATAGTAAAAGGCTACAAATACAACGATGAATACGTAGTGCTATCGGATGAGGACTTTGAAAAAGTTCGTCCGGAGAAGAATAAAACCATTGGTATAGACCAGTTTGTGCAGCAGGAAAAAATAGACTTAGCCTACTATGATACCCCCTATTACCTGGAGCCTTCTAAAGGTGGTGAACGGGCTTATGTGCTACTAAGAGAAGCCCTGAAGAAATCGGGCAAGGTGGCTATAGGGAGCTATGTGCTGCGTACTAAAGAGAACCTTTGCCTGCTGAAGGCAGAAGGCGATGTGATCATGCTGATGAAGATCCGCTTTCCTGAAGAGATAAGAAGCTATGGCGAACTGAATATTCCTAAAACAGCTTCCGTGAAAGATGCCGAGCTTAAGATGGCTATTTCATTAATAGACCAGCTGACACCAAAGAGTTTCAGCATGGACAAGTATAAGGATACCTACGATGAAGAACTGATGAAGATAATAGAGATGAAAGCGAAAGGCAAGCGTATACCTAAGCCTAAGTTCAAGATAGTAAAGAATACAAGCAAAGACCTTATGGAACAGCTTAAGGCGAGCCTGGGAGATAATACGACTACTAAAAGAAGAAAAGCATCATGAGTTTATCAAAGTATAAAGAGAAAAGGCATTTTACTGATACACCGGAACCCGAAGGAAAAGAAAAAAAATCGGGCAAGAAATTAATATTTACCATTCAAAGGCACCATGCCTCGCATTTGCATTATGATTTCAGGCTTGAGCTGAATGGTGTGCTGCTGAGCTGGGCAGTACCTAAGGGACCATCGCTGAACCCGAAAGATAAACGCCTGGCCATGATGGTGGAAGACCACCCTATAGACTATGCAACCTTTGAAGGTGATATACCCCAGGGCAACTATGGCGCAGGGCATGTGGATGTATGGGACTTCGGCACCTATGAACCCATTAATGAAGCGGGCGAAGTAATAAGCACTGCGGAGTTTGCCAAGAACCTGAAAAGCGGCTCGATAAAATTTCGCATGAAGGGTAAAAAGCTGAAAGGCGATTTTGCGCTGGTGCATATGAAGAAGGATGAAAAGACCTGGCTGCTGATAAAGCACAGAGATAAATATGCTACTGACGAGGACTATAACAGTGAAGACTATGCGAAGAAAAGTTCGCTGGAATATACAGCTGCACGAAATGCAAAAAAGAAAGCTGTAAAAAAAAAGTAGCTACTAAACCGATAACATTATTGAGCGACCCACCGGAGATTAATTCGGAACATAAATTCAGGCAGTTCATTGTGCCCATGCTGGCAAAACTGCATGATAAAGCATTTGATAATGACAAGTGGATATTTGAGATAAAGTGGGATGGGTATCGTGCCATAGCTGAAATAAATAAGAAGGGCAACAGGCTCTATTCGCGCAATGGATTATCATTTGAAAGCAAGTACCCGCAGATATTTGAAGCGCTGAGTAGCATAAAAAAAGATGTGGTACTGGATGGAGAGATAGTGGCATTTGATGAGCATGGTATGCCATCATTCCAGCTATTGCAGCAGTATGGGGAAACAGAAGTGCCATTGGTATATTATGTTTTTGATTGCCTTTATCTAAATGGCAAATCGCTGGAGGACAAACCTTTGCTTGAACGCAAGGAAATACTGAAAAGCTTGATCCCGGAATCGGACCTTATCAAGTATTGTGACCATGTAAAAGGCACAGGTATCGCCTTCTTCGAAGCAGCAAAAAAACAAAAACTGGAGGGCATAATAGCCAAGCGCGCTGATAGCCATTACTTTGAAGGCATACGCACTACGGACTGGCTGAAGATTAAGAATGTGCTGACAGAAGAAGCCGTAATAGCTGGCTATACTGAACCGAGAGGTGGCAGAAAGTATTTCGGAGCATTGATATTGGCGCAATACAACAAAGATAAACTGGTGTATATAGGGCATACCGGTACAGGATTTAATTTTCAATCGCTAAAAGAGGTTTATGGCAAGCTGCAGGCGCTGGAGACAAATAAATCGCCGTTTAGCGAAAGGGTGAAGGTTAACTCACCGGTGCATTGGGTGAAGCCGGAGCTTGTATGTAATTTGAAATACTCTGAAATAACTACTGATGGCATAAGACGGCACCCAGTATTCATGGGCTTGCGTATAGATAAAAAAGCAAATGAAGTGCAAATGGGAGAAGAGACCCGTGCTACTAAAACAACCACTAAACGAAAAAACAAATAGCTATGGCTCGAACACTTGCAAATAAAAAGGAAGTTGAATTAACGCACCTGGATAAAGTATTCTGGCCGGATGAAGGCTATACTAAAGGAGACGTAATAGACTATTACAATGCTATGTATAAGTACATGGGCAAATACCTGAAGGACCGCCCGCAGTCGCTGTACAGAACGCCTAATGGGATAAAAGAAAAGGGATTCTTTCATAAAGATGCCGGAGATGCCGCACCTGATTGGGTAACCAAATACAAAATGTGGTCGGAAAGTGCCAATAAAGAGGTCAATTATATAGTGTGCAATGATAAGCAGACCTTACTTTACCTGGCAAACCTGGGCAGTATAGAAATCAATCCCTGGAACTCGAGGATTACTAATCCCGATAATCCCGACTACCTGATAATGGATATTGATCCTTCTGAGAAAAACACATTCGACCAGGTGGTGGAAACTGCTTTGGCTATAAAAGAGATAATGGACAAAGCGCAGGCAGATTGCTATTGCAAGACATCGGGCGCTACAGGACTGCATGTATATGTACCTCTGGGGGCAAAATATGACTATGAGCAGGCAAAGAACTTTGCTCACATTGTTGCATCAATGGCACAGCAGCTTGTGCCTGATTTTACCAGCCTGGAACGAAACCTGAGCAAGCGCACTAAAAGCAATATTTATATAGACTACCTGCAAAACAGGAAGGGCCAGACACTTGCATCTGTATATAGCTTAAGGCCCAAGCCCGGTGCTTCGGTAAGCACTCCCCTTGAGTGGAGCGAAGTGAAGAAGGGCCTAAACCCCAAGGACTTTAATATTAAGAACACCATTAGCCGGATAGAAAAGAAGGGCGACCTTTTTGGCGGCGTGCTGAAGAAAGGTATAGATATGATGAAATGTCTCCGCAACCTGGAGCAATAGATTTTCAGAAAATTATATAAACCTTTTATAAAACCCTGTAATAACCGATACGCGGGGGTTACAGACCTTTGTGCTATAATTAAAGTTAAAAACAGAACGGCATATGCAAACATTGAAGTTTAAAACAAACATTAATTGTGGCGGCTGTATTGCTACAGTCACTCCTTTTCTTAACGACAAGAAAGGCATTGAAAAATGGGAAGTGGATATAGCAAATCCGCAAAAGCTCCTCACTGTAAATACGGAAGACCTTAGTGCAAACGACATCATTGAAACACTGCAAAAAGCAGGATATAAAGCAGAGCAAATACAATAAAATGGGCAAATACATCACACTTACGGCATTATTGAGCCTTTCGTTATCAACTGCGTTCGCACAGCATGAGCATCATATGGAAGGAATGGATATGAGCAATATGCAGCATACCGACACTACTATGCATATGCATCATAACATGCACATGATGCATAGCATGAGCAATGCTTTCTCCCTGAATCTTCCTATGACACGGGATGGCTCGGGTACTGGCTGGGTACCTGACGCATCGCCTATGTATGGATATATGCTGCATAGCGGCAAATGGATGTTCATGTTTCATGGTGATATTTTTATCCGGTATAACAACCAGGATTTTACGGCAAAGGGCACACGGGGGGCGGAGAAATGGGATGCGCCAGACATGCTGATGGCTATGGGGCAAAGGCAAATAGGCAAGCATGGACTATTTCATTTTAACGCCATGTTCTCCACCGACGCTATAATAGCCGGTGGCAGTGGCTATCCTTTACTGTTTCAAACAGGTGAATCATGGAACAATGTGCCCTTGGTTGACAGACAGCATCCAC
>JBQCEX010000214.1:0-7078 GCA_051959855.1 Flavipsychrobacter sp.
GTATGGCATTGGTGACAGGTGGGATGGAACAAATACCAATTTGAAAGGAATGGCAGACATTAGCTCTGCTTTCGAAAGCCCGTATACTATTAATGCTGATAACCCGGCTTCTTTCTCTTTTCTGAAATTAACTACCTACGAGGCAGGCGCTGAAGGTGATATGCATACGCTAAATTCAAGCACTTCATCTTATGGCACAGGCATGGCTACCTTGTCTTATATGAATATTGGTATACCTGTAGGAAAGCATTTTGGCTTTTGTATAGGTCTGAAGCCTTTGACTCGTGTGTATTATAATCTTGCAGATACCAACTCAAGACCTGGGGATTCTTTACTTGGCAGGCAGGTAATTCATAGTTTTTCAGGCGATGGCTCAGTGAATCTGGCATACCTGGGCGTAGCCTATCAGTACAAAGGTTTTAGCATTGGCGTGCAGGCCGGTTATATGTTCGGTCATATTGACTATTACAGCAGGCTGATCAATAATGATACTACTTACGCCTACAACTCTACTATAGCACAGAGTACAGGTATTGGAGGCATATATTGGAAGGCTGGCTTGCTATATGAAACGAAGCTCAACAAGAATTATACGCTTCGTGTTGGTGGTACACTTAGCTTGCAGCAAAGCCTTCAGGCAAAACAAAATGAATATTGGATAGCTTCTTATAATGCAGTAGATACATTTATTTCCGATACAACTTATAATGCGCAGGCTGCGAGAGGTACTGTTATCATGCCAATGACTTATTCCTTTGGCATACAGCTGGCAAGAAATGATAAGTGGATGGTTGGCCTGGATTATACCAGCACACAGTGGAATCAATTCAGGAACTTTGGCCAGGTCGACTCAGGCCTTGCAAGCAGTACTTACCGTGTGAGTCTGGGTGGCGAGCTAACTCCGGATGCTACCAGCTTGCGCAGTTTCCTCTCCCGGGTCACTTATAGGCTGGGGGTGTATTACGGCACCGGCGATATTTATCTTAACAATACCACGCAATATCAATATGGTGTAACCTTCGGCGGAAGCTTACCTTTCCACCGGTCCACGGATCAGATACACTTCGCATTTGATATTGGCAAATTGGGAACAACGTCTAATGGTTTGCTACAGGATAATTACGTGAAGTTCTCATTAGGCATATCACTTAACGACAGATGGTTTATACCACACAAGTATGACTAGTCACTTTTTTACATCATATTTTAATAGCAAAACCCGGAGTATTGTTCCGGGTATTTTGTTTTTACTGATGCTGTCGGCCTCCTGTAAGAATGATCCTAAAACGATACAATCGCTCACTTCGAAAAGCCAGATGCAGGAGGATAGGGCAGAGGATGTAACTATACTATATAGCAAAAGAGGAAAGGTAGAAGCGCGGCTATTTGCCCATGAATTTATTAGGAATGAATTTGCCAAGCCACCATATACAGATTTAAAAAAAGGTTTGAAAGTTGAGTTTTTTGATGACAGTGAGCACGTAGAAAGTACGCTTACTGCGCGGTATGCACGCTACTATGAACAGCAAGGCAATGTGCTGATAAGGGACAGTATAGTGGTAGTAAATAAGAAGGGGGAGCAGTTGAATACAGAAGAACTGGTATGGAACCAAAACATTGGTAAGTTCTATACAGAAAAGTTTGTGCGCATAACCACGCCTACGCAGGTGACTTATGGCGACGGTCTGGAAGCTAATCAGGACTTTAGCTGGTATCAGATCAAGAATTTAAAGGGCATGGTTCAGGTCAATAAAACTGAATTGCCGCAGTAAGGCTTTTTACATTATAGGTTGGCCGTGTGTACGTTTCAGTAGCCATTGCTCCACAGCAGGCATTGCATGCACCGCATTTATACACAACCCGGTAAGCTTTGTTTTTCCAAAAATCCCTTGTATGGAACGCCCCCAGAAAAGCCTGCTCTTAAAAGTTTTATCCCACTCTTTTTGATAGACCTCCTCAATAGCAGCTCTTTTTTCTGTTGTTAATTCAGTACCCCACATATCAGCTCGCAGCAGTGTGTTACTTAATATTCTTGCAGCATTAATAGCCATGGACATGCCATTCCCGCAAAGGGGCGTAATAAGTCCGGCGCTATCGCCACACATCAAAATGTGGTTTTCTATGAGTCTTTTTGGAGCAAAGCATATTTCATTGATTACCTCCGGTTCCCGGAATAAAAAGTTGGCTGAAGTGAATATCTGTTTCAATGTTGGATTTCTGTAAAGAATATCCTCCTCTATCTCTTTTATTGTTTTATGGCTGTTCTTATCTGGACGCTTATACAGATAGCAAAGATTATAAGTCTCATTTTCTACTTTTGAAATGCCGCAGTAGCCGCCTTCAAAATTATCAAGTCCGATCTCGTCTGATGGATAGTCTGTCTTAATATGATATTTTACACCAAGATAACCCGTGCGCTGATTGATAAAATCCCGGTTCAGTTTCTTATCCAGTACTTCTCTTTTGCCATAACTGCCAATTACAATATTGCTGGTAAAGCTTCCTTTACTGGTTTGTACAGTGAAGTGTCTGTTGTTATAGTTTATATCATTTACCCGGGTATTTATTAAAATATCGGCACCGCATTTTAAAGCAAGCAGGTAAAGAGCATAATCCATGGTATAGCGGCTTATGCCAAATCCGCCAAGATCCAGTGAGGTGCGTATATTGCTGCCTTGTGGCGTAGAGAGACGTAACTTATCTATTTTAGCAGCACCATAATCAAAAGGATTAAATCCCAGCGATTGCAGGTAAGCAAGTACTTCGTTACTTATATACTCCCCGCATACTTTATGGTAAGGATAGGACTTCTTTTCAAAAAGTAAAACCTTCTTTTTTGCTTTGCTCAGCTCTATCGCAGCTACCAGCCCGGCTAAACCACCACCTACTATAATAACATCCGCACTATGCATAGCTATTTGGTAGCAGTTTTATGAATGATCAATTCCCATCTCCATGCCCATCTCCATTTTAGACTGTAGTTATGTATACCTGCTTTAGCTAGAAGTTGCTGCAATTCTTTTTTTTTGAAGGCTCTTGCTACTGATAATGGGGCATCATATTTTACCATATAAGTTTTGGAGAAAAGCCTGGTTAAAATTTTAATGGCATAATAGGCAAACCAGTTTCGGTTCAGGTCATTTATTATCACAGCAACACTTGCTAGTGAATACATACGTTTTATTAATGTTATCAGCTGTTCTTCTTCAAAATGATGGCAGAACAAACTGCACGTAGTAATGTCTGCGTTTAGCTGCAGTAGCTCCGGATCAAATACACTGATTGTTATATAGGTGATATTTGAAAAAGCCTGCGATCTCTCAGTAGCAAAGCTGGTCATTACCGGATTCCAGTCTACTCCCACAAGGTTCACTGTTCTCTTCTTTGCTTCAGCCCATTTAGCTATAGCTCGCAGCATATCTCCTCCACCGCAGCCAACATCCATTACAGTTAAGCTTTTGTCCGGTAACTTTAGCTTATTTAGGGCATTCAGTACGGTGCTATAGCCCCCTAGCCTTCTGTTTACTACCTCTATTTCGCGCAATGCCTGCCTGGTATCTGCTACAGATACGCCCGGTTGGTCCATTATTTCAGGTAAGGTGCTGCGAACAGAGAAATCCGGCATAAACGTAAGTGTTATCAAGCAATTGCTGCAATCATTGATTCCATAGTAATGCCCGGCCCAAATGCACAGGCAAGTATATTTTTACCTATGTCGTCCTGACTTAAACGGCGGAGGTATTCTTTTAAGACAAATAATACGGTAACCGACGACATATTTCCATAGTTACGTAATACTTCATAAGATATGCTATTCTGATCAGGTGTTATTTCAAGTGCTTCTTCACAAGCCTCTAATATTTTCCTCCCTCCCGGGTGTATAGCATAATAATCTATGTCGTTCTTACTAAGTTTAGTTTTGGCAAATAATTTCTCGGTTAGTAACTTGATATTGTTTCTTACAATATTAGGCACCTCGGTAGTTAATCTCAGATCAAATCCCACATTGCCTATTCGCCAAACCATGTCTTCACTTGCTGTTTGTTCAAACTCTGCATAAAAGTTGCGCAGCAGAAGGTCCGGTTGAGGTAATCGCTTTTGCAGGTTTTTGGTTGTTACTATTGCGGCGGCAGCTCCATCCGAGAACAGAGCATTTGCTACCACCTGGTTTTGCTCATTGCTTTTCTGGTAGTGCAGCGAGCATAGCTCTACACCTGCAAGCAATACAATTGCATCCGGCTGCGATCTGGAGATATGGTATGCAACCTTAAGTGCATTAATAGCTGCATAGCAACCCATGAAGTTTACACAGGTACGTTCAACATTACGCTGCATTCCAAGCCGTTCAACTAATTGAATGTCAACACCAGGTGCAAACATGCCGGTACAACTAAAGGTGATAATATGTGTGATGTCAGTAGCTTTTAGTTCAGGGAGCATATCAAAACATTCCTCAACAGCTTTTACGCATAGATTAGCTGCGTGCAGTTCGTAAAGTTCCATACGCTTACTTACTGTTGCAGACGGAATTACTCCTGCCGGATGAAAAAGAATATTTTCGGGCTTATCCTCCCTTCCAAATTCATCTAATACGCTATGTCTGAATTCAATACCGCTGCGACTGTATATTCTCCTTAGCCGAAGTTTTTCTTCCCGGCTCATTCCATTGGCAGATTCGAGAATGGAATAATGCTCCTCCTGCGAGATCTTATTTTCAGGAACCGCTGTACTTATCGCTTTTATCATAGAATTCGCCATAACCTATTCTGCCCTATATTTACGTATAATAAGATGATCCTGTTTGAATAAAGATAAATTAAATATTGTATCCATTTTTGACCGTGCAACTATACTGCATCTCAGGCTTCCGTTTTCATTTTTTCTGTTGCCGGTATTTTGCTTCGGTATTAGTCAAGCGCTTAATTTTCATGCCACTAGCATTATAATTGTTTTTATTGCACTTCACTTTTTCATTTATCCCGGCAGCAATATCTACAATAGCTATATGGATAAAGACGAGGGTAGTATAGGTGGTCTCGAAAAACCACCTCCTGTTACAAGGAAGCTTTATTATGCAAGTATTATAGTTGACACACTCGGTTTATTGATTTGTCTTTTTGCGGGTTGGAAACTGACATTACTATTGGCAGGCTATGTTGCTTTCTCCAAGGCATATAGCTGGTATGGCATACGGCTTAAGAAATATACTTATCTCGGTTGGATATCTGTTGCCTTTTTTCAAGGGGGATATACTTTTTTAATTGGCAATATGGCGGCTGAGGGAGCAGTAAATATGCAATGGTTTACTGCAAAGAATTTGCTATGTATGCTTATAGCTACCCTTTTTATTGGCGCATCTTATCCGTTTACACAAATATATCAGCATGAAGAAGACAGCGCACGTGGCGATATTACTATAAGCTATAAACTGGGTATTATCGGCACTTTTATATTAGCTGGCTCCCTGTTTTTCTTGGCTGCCCTTATTGCCTGGTATTATTTTATGCATTACTATACCTTTAATCATTTCCTTATTTTTCTTCTATGTATGATTCCCATAGTAGGGTATTACTCTTATTGGTTTAGAAAAACACTATCTAACCGTGTTTATGCCGACTATAAGCATACTATGCTTATGAATAAGATATCTTCTGTATTCATGATCATTTGCTTTACTATTCTTTTGTTTGTCAATTATAAAAGATAGGGATGAGTGTTGTTATCAGGAAGGCAGATAAGGATGATGTGGCATTGCTTTGCCGTATGGGTGCCGAAATTTTTCAGGACACTTATGCAGTCCACAATACTGCCGAGAACATGCAGCAGTACATTGCAGCAACTTATAGTGAACAGGCTATACTGCATGAGTTGAATAACAAGCAGGTAGAGGTATTTATTGCTGAATATGATAGGGAGGCGGCTGGCTATGTAAAAATAAGTACGACAAATGAATGCAGGGAATTAGCCGGCCGGAAGTATTTTGAGATCGAACGTTTGTATGTATATAGCAAATATCAAGGCCTGAAAATAGGGTATGCCTTAGTAAATGCATGCATCACACACGGCCGGCAAAACGCTTTCAATACTATATGGTTAGGAGTATGGGAGCGTAATGTAAAGGCAATCGGGTTTTATCAGAAACTAGGATTCGTAACATTTAGTGAGCATATTTTTAAGCTCGGCGATGATCTCCAGAATGATTATCTAATGAAATTAGATATATAATTTGGGCTGCTTTAGGCCACAACATCACCCGATATGGGTTATGGCTTTCAACGGTAATTGAATACTTTTGTGCCCATAATAAAAAATCGGATGAAAAAACTTCTATTATCTCTCCTGGCAGTAGCATTCATGCTGCCTGCCCGTGCAGATGAGGGTATGTGGATACCTATGCTGATAGGTAAAAACTATGATGAAATGCAGCGTCTGGGCCTGAAGCTAAGTAAGGAAGACCTATACAGCATTAACCATAGCAGCCTTAAAGATGCAGTTGTGCAGTTTGCTGGTGGCTGCACGGCCGAAATGATCTCTGACAATGGCCTGTTGCTTACTAATCACCATTGTGGTTATGATGCGATTGCCGGACTGAGTACTGTAGAAAAGAACTACCTCGATAATGGTTTCTGGGCACATAGTATGTCTGAAGAGCTGCCGGCAGCAGGTGTAACGGTGCTTTTCCTTCAAAGAATGGAAGATGTGACAGACGAGGTGATGAAAGCCGTGGGTAATGCAAAAGGCGAAGAATACAATAAGAGATTTGCTGAAATAAGCAAGAAAATAGAAGAGCGTGAAGCTGGCAAGGATAAGTATACAGTGGCTAACGTGAAAGAGTTTTTCAATGGCAACCAGGTATTCCTGCTGGTATATAAAAGGTATGTAGATGTGCGCCTGGTAGGTACACCTCCAAAATCGCTGGGTAAATTCGGTGGTGATACGGATAACTGGATGTGGCCACGCCATACTGCAGATTTCTCTATGTTCCGTGTATATGCAGGTAAGGACAATATGCCTGCACCATATGCTGCAACCAATGTGCCGTACAAGCCTAAGAAATTCTTACCGGTATCTATAAAGG
>JBQCEX010000215.1:0-2024 GCA_051959855.1 Flavipsychrobacter sp.
GTGATACACGAGCAGTTTCGCGATCCGGGCAGAAACTATATAGGCGAAAGCTGGAGCGTATACAACCCGCACATACAAAAGTGGCAGCAGACACGTGTAGATAACCAGGGCGCCTATCTGCAAATGGCAGGACGATATGAGGACAGCGCAATGATACTATACGCAAAACCTAAAGAACAAAAAGACGGCAGCACCTTAATGATGCGCACTGTATTCTCTAATATAAAGCCTGACTCTTTTGACTGGCGCTGGGAATCCAGCAGCGACAACGGTAACACCTGGATAATAAACATACAGATGCATTACGAAAGGAAGAAGTAAGAGACGATTAAAACAACAACCTATACACATCCTCCACCTTATTCACCGTCTTGATCTCTATTTTGTAGTTCTTTTTATCCAGCCCTTTGGCGTTGGCTTTGGGAATGAAGATGGCGTCCATGCCCAGCTTGTCTGCTTCCGCTATGCGCTGGTCTATGCGGTTCACCGCGCGTATCTCCCCGCTCAGGCCTATTTCGCCTACCAGGCAAATGTTAGATGGCAGCGCTTTGTCTTCGTACGAAGATAAGAGCGCACATACTACTGCCAACTCTATAGAAGGGTCTTCTACCTTCAGGCCGCCAGCAATGTTCACAAATACATCCTTGGCGCCGAAATGAAAGCCGCCGCGTTTCTCTAATACTGCCAGGAGCAGTTGCAGTCGGCGCAGGTCCAGCCCGCTCACTGTACGCTGTGGTGTACCATATACAGCCTGGGTTACTAATGCCTGTACTTCTATCATCAGCGGGCGCGACGCTTCCATGCTTGCAGCTATGGCTATCCCACTCAGCGGTTCATCATGCTGCGACAATAATATTTCTGATGGATTACTAACCGGCCGCATACCCTTCGATACCATTTCATAGATGCCCAACTCAGACGTAGAGCCGAAACGATTTTTCAATGTGCGCAATATCCGATAGGCATAGTGGCGGTCACCTTCAAATTGCAGTACGGTATCCACCATATGCTCCAGCACTTTTGGTCCGGCTATAGATCCTTCTTTGGTAATATGTCCAATGATGATAACTGGTATATTGGTAGCCTTGGCAAATCGTTGCAGTTCTGCCGCACATTCGCGCACCTGCGATACGCTGCCCGCCGCCGACTCCACATAAGGCGACTCCAGTGTTTGTATCGAGTCTATGATGAGCAATTGCGGCCGCACCTTCTTTACTTCCTGGAAGAGCGTATGCGTATCTGTAGCGGTCAGCAGGTACAAATTATTATTGTTGATGCCAATACGTTCAGCACGCAGTTTTATTTGCTGCGCCGATTCTTCACCTGATACATAGAGGCTTGTGATATTTTTCCATTGCAGCGCACACTGCAGAAAGAGGGTAGATTTACCTATACCTGGCTCACCCGCTATCAGCACCACAGAGCCCGGCACAAGGCCGCCACCCAGCACACGGTTCAGCTCGGTGTCCGGCAGTAGCATGCGCATTTCCTGCTCTGCCGACAGGTCATCCATTTTATGCGCCTTATGTTTTTCCTTGCTGTCATCCCAGCTCACTACCTCAGGCTTACTTTTATCTTCCCGCTGTATGATCTCTTCCACAAAAGTATTCCACGCACCGCAGGATGGGCATTTGCCTGTCCATTTAGGACTTTCATAACCGCATTGCTGACAGAAAAAAGCTGACTTTGTTTTAGCCATAAACAACTAAATATACCAAAAAGAAAAGAGCCACTGGAGGATTCCGGCGGCTCTCACTTACTAACCCATTAAATTCACAACTTGATACAAATGTAGCAAATGGCAGGGTAGGAAAAAAATGGTTTTGGGTACGACAGGTATTAATTTTTTCTATGTAGATCGCAACAAAATTTTTCAAATGCTAAAATGCTTGCTGCATAAGCATATAGATGATATTAAATTTTATGTAGATGTTAAATTGTCATAAATAAATAACAAATTGTCTATAGAAATATTATAATTATATAAAATATAATTTCAATTATAAAAATCACTATGTAATGAT
>JBQCEX010000216.1:0-2561 GCA_051959855.1 Flavipsychrobacter sp.
TGGAGAGGTGCAGGATCTGTACAAACTCAGCAGGGTCGAAGCCGGGTTTGAGGTCCTGGGCAAATGTGGTGATACTGAGAACGATGCAGGAAATAAGGAGAAAGTATCTACGCTTCATAATGGATTGACTATTTGCCGGAATGAAAATAATTTAAAAACTGTATGCTATGCAAAAATGCTACCAACGAATGTGGTGAAACAATTTTAAAAAGTAATTGTTTAAACTTGTATATGAATCGGAAAGCATTTCTTCAAGCGCAATGGGAGTACCTTGCCATGCTGAATTATGAAGTACCGGTAGAGGTATTGTGGCCCCATATACCGCCCGGTACAGAGATTGATCTGTGGCAGGGGAAAGCAATGGTGAGCATGGTAGGTTTTCTATTCAACAATACTAAAGTATTTGGAGCGCGCTGGCCGGGGCATACTCATTTTGAAGAAGTGAACCTGCGCTACTATGTAAAGCATTTTGATGGCAGCAACTGGAAACGAGGTGTAGGCTTTGTAAGTGAGATAGTGCCAAAGCCTATAATAGCAACCATAGCCAACAGAAGGTATAATGAGCATTACCGAGCGCTGCCTATGCAGCATAGCATTGCGCTTAATGACGAAAAAATAACGGCTGAGTATAAATGGCGTTATAAAAACAAATGGTGCAGCCTGGGAGTTAAGGCGGACGCTGAACTGCAGAACATAATGCCGGGTAGTGAAGAAGAATTTATACTGGAGCACTACTGGGGCTATAATGCGCTAAGCAGCATGACTACTATGGAATATGGCGTAGAACACCCACGCTGGCAAACCTACCAGGTAGCTGAACACTGGCTGGATGCAGATATAGCAGGCTTATATGGCAGCGAATTTGTACCGTATATACAAGGGGCTAAACCGGTGTCTGCTTTCCTGGCCAGGGGATCGGAGGTGGTGATACGCAGGCCGCGGAAGATAATAGTGTAGGATGCGATTGCTGACAATTTGACAAGATCGCCACCTTTGGAACATGCATTGATGTAGGTAGCATAGAAAAAATTAAAATAACTATATACTATGCAGGAAAAAGGTACGATTTCCATACACACGGAGAATATCTTCCCGATCATTAAGAAGTTTCTATACTCTGACCATGAGATATTTCTGCGCGAACTGGTATCTAACGCTACAGATGCAGTGCAGAAAATAAAAAGGCTGGCGGCCTTGGGCCAATACAATGGCACACTGGGCGAGCTGAAGGTGCAAGTAGCCTTTGATGCTGACAAAAAGACCATAACCATATCAGACAACGGTATAGGTATGACAGCTGAGGAGATAAAAAAATACATTAACCAGATAGCATTTTCCGGCGCTACTGAGTTCATGGAAAAATTCAAGGAATCGAAAGATGCAAATGAAATAATAGGCAAGTTTGGTCTTGGCTTCTACTCAGCCTTTATGGTAGCTGACCAGGTGGAGATACAGACACTATCTTACCAGGAAGGCGCTGCACCAGCCCGCTGGATATGCGATGGCAGCACTGAATTTGAAATAACAGAAGGCAGCCGTACTGAAAGAGGCACAGATATAATACTACACATCAATAAAGAATCTGAAGAGTTCCTGGATAAGTATAAGCTGGAAGGCATACTGAACAAGTATTGCAAGTTCCTGCCGGTGCCTATACAGTTTGGCACTAAGACAACACAGGAACCAGACGGCGAAGATGCTGATGGTAAAACACAATACAAATCGGTAGAGGTTGAAAATATTATCAACGATACGAACCCTATATGGACCAAGGCACCAACTGAGTTAAAGGATGAAGATTACCTGAACTTTTACCGCGAGCTTTATCCGTTCTCAGAAGATCCGCTATTCTGGATACACCTGAATGTTGACTATCCATTTAACCTGACAGGTGTGCTGTACTTCCCTAAGGTGAAGAATGAATTTGAACTGCAACGCAATAAAATAAAACTGTTCTCACGCCAGGTATTCATCACTGACGAAGTAAAGGACATCGTGCCGGAATTCCTCATGCTGCTGCATGGTGTAATAGACTCGCCCGATATACCGCTGAACGTATCGCGCAGCTTCCTGCAGGCAGACAGCAATGTTAAGAAGATCAATACCTACATTACCAAGAAGGTAGCTGACAAACTGAGCGAACTGTTTAAAAAGGACAGGAAAGGTTTTGAAGACAAATGGAGTGATATAGGACTGTTTGTGAAATACGGTATGCTGAGTGATGATAAGTTTTACGAAAAAGCCAAAGACTTTGCACTGCTACAGAACACAAAGAAAGAATACTATACGCTGGAAGAATACAAAGAAAAAGTACAGGGCAACCAGACAGATAAAGACGGTAAGGTAGTATATCTATATACTAACGACGCTGCAAGACAAGACGCTTTTGTACAATCGGCCAATAAGAAAGGATATGATGTGCTGCTGATGGACTCGCCAATTGATAATCACTTCATAGGCCACCTGGAACAGAAGCTGGATAAAATATCTTTAAAGCGTGTAGACGCAGACGTGATAGATAAGCTGATAGATAAAGAAGATGTAGCTGCGCATGTGCTGAG
>JBQCEX010000217.1:0-6000 GCA_051959855.1 Flavipsychrobacter sp.
TATACTAAACGTAGGGCCTTTGAAAAAAGAGGAGGGGCTGAACTTTAGCCAGATGCGCAGTGCTTTCTGGAATACTGTAGTGAATAATGAAAAGACACCTGCACAGGTGGATGATATGGAGCGCCTGCTGGAGATAAGCAAGGCGATGTATGATGACCCGGAAACAAAAGCATGGTTCTGGATGGCGCCTGCTGCCGCGGATGTGTGCGCCTACCACTGGATGCTGCCCTACCTGAGCAAACACCAGGGACGCTTTTATATAGTGCCTATTGCGGGGCTACCTTTCCTGGATGAAAAGGGACGTGTGTATTATCCTAAGAACATAAGCGAGATATTGCCTAAGGAACTGGTAAAGGCCCGCAAACTGGCCAGGCAGGTGACGCTGCCCGAGGTGGAAATGGACACCTATGAATGGCGCAAGCTGACGGATGAGAACGCAGGCATTCGCACACATGAGGGCGGAAAGAAACTAAGCTCGAGGAACGAAGACCACTACGATAACCAGCTGATCAGCTTTTGCTCGCACCAGTTTCAAAAAGGTTCGCGCATTGTGAGCCAGGCACTGAGCAAATACAGCATACCTACCGGCGACCTGTACCTGGGCTGGCGACTGCGCAAAATGGCCGAGGAAGAAAAACTAGTGATACAGGGCGATGTGAATAAGGGATTGAAAGACTTTGACGTGAAACTGCCGGGTGAGGCTAATGATACGGTGGGAGTGCCATGAACCCCCTAGCCCACCCCCTAACCCCCTAAAGGGGGAACGCCTGTGTGTAGATTGGAGGACATAAGCAGATATTTTTTATCTGCAATAGGCTAATTATTTACATATTCATTTAATATCTGTTTGAAGGCAATGGCTTAACTTTGCAGCCTTATGAGTTTTGAGTTGCTGCTGACAGAGGAAAAGGTGAAGCCACACCAGAGTACTGCGATGCATTTGATGTCCGGGTTTATCTTTTCGGGTACCGGCGCTGTTTTCCTTGCCATATCCAAATCGCTGAAATACTGGGGTATTGCGCTACTGGTTGCGGGACTGCTGCTGTTGGTAACCACCATCATAAAACACAGGTGGCTGGTTCTGACCAAGGCCAACCGAATCATCAGGGTGATAGAGCTGATAATATTCCTGTGCCTGGTGAGCTATTGCGCCATCAACAAATGGTGGGTGCCTACTACCATGTTCAGTGTGCTGGGGGCATCTATACTTATGGCGCTGCTGTGGGAGAACGGCGAAACCAACCTGCGCATAACCCTGGATGAGAAAGGCATAAGACTGCCCGTAACATCGAGAAAACGATTTATAGACTGGAGCGAAGTGGAAAGAGTGCTACTGCGCTACGGCACGCTGACGGTGGACTGCGCAGACAATAAGCTCTTTCAGTGGAGCGTGCAAAAAACAGATGTGGACACGGCCAGCTTTGATGCCTACTGCAACAGGCTGATAGAAGAAGGGAAAGGAAGAAGAGTGGCGGATTGGTAGTGACCCCAAATCCCTAAAGGAGCTTATTGTATTATTAGTATGTTGAGGTATTTATTTATTATTTGAAAATTGAATTATGTACTTATTATATTCTGACGGGAAGGGTAATATTTTTGAAGATACCACGCTGTATGCGGTGGGCAGATCGGGATGGGATGCGCTTCCTATATCTGAAGAGGATTGGATAGAGCTGCCGGACGGCGGATCGCTGTATGAGCTGCCGGGGCGCAAGGGCATAGGTATAGACGTGCAAACGGGAGAGATGCGCCTGTGTGAGAAAGGCTGGGCTGTTGCTGCCTTTATACCACCTGCACATACAGGCTTCTATATAGCGGCCTATGAAACAATGCCGGATGCACCTACGCTGCCCTTGTTCTGCTACACAGCAGCGGGCTGGAAGGATGATAAATTTTATGTGCCTGCCACTCGCATAGAACAGGATATAAGACAAGAATGCAGCGGCTTCAGCGATGTGAAAGTAAAGGAAGGGGTACAGGATTTCCTGCATGCTTATCCGCACAACAGGCTGGTACAGCACCTGGCAGATAACTGTGCGCTTACTTATCACTGCCCGGCCGCAAGGAACTACTTTATGGGGCGCTGGGAATGTCCAATACCTACATCCCCGGCTTGCAATGCAAACTGTATAGGCTGTATCTCCTTTCAGCCGGAAGATGAAACGATAGTATCAACACAAGACAGATTGCAGTTTAAGCCTACGGCTGCAGAGATAGTGGAGTTTACCGTACCACACCTGGAAACAGCGCCCTACCCTATAGTGAGCTTCGGGCAAGGCTGCGAGGGTGAACCACTGCTGATGTGGGAAACCATACGTGAAGCCATAATAGAGATACGCAAGCATACCAACAAAGGCAGCATCAACATAAACACCAATGGCAGCAAGCCGGCAGCAGTGGAAGCGCTGATTCAGGCGGGGCTGAACAGCATAAGAGTAAGCATGAACTCGGCACGGGAGGATATTTATACCAAGTATTACCAGCCGAACAATTATAAGTTTGCTGACATAGTAGAGAGCCTGCGCGTGGTACGTAAATATGGCGGATGGGCCTCTATTAATTATTTCGTATTCCCAGGGATGACAGATAGCGTGGAGGAATATGAAGCACTGCGTGAGCTGATACAGATGACCGACCTGAGCATGATACAGTGGCGCAACTTTAACATAGACCCTGACTGGTACCTGGGCAAGATGAATGTGGGCGACACGGGTGAATTCATGGGTATCAGGCAGTTGATGGACTTGATACATGATGAGTTCCCGCAGGTGAAATTCGGGTATTATAATCCGCCTGCAGAGCGCATGAAGAATTACGATAAGGATTTTGCACATTAACAATTTATCTACGGGCCTTTTAATTAATTTTATCAGGCTTATCTGTAAAGCATGACTGCAGCACCCGAACAAAACATAAACATAAAAGCACTGGCATGGACCATAGGGGTGCATGCCGCCCTGCTGCTTTTATTTTTCCTGTGGCGCTATACGCTGCCTGTAACAGTGACCCCACCTGAAATGGGTATGGAAGTGAACCTGGGCACCAGCGATAACGGCAGCAGTACCGACCAGCCAATGGCCATAGACCAGCCTGCGCCTGATGAAGCTGCCGCAGCACGGCAGGCAGCAGCGCAGCAAAGCGAACAAACGAAGGACATGCTGCAGGGCAACGACAATGACGCCCCGGCGGTAAACACAGCTGCCACTAAAAGCAACATTCGCAACAATACGGAAACAGACAATAACAGGCATAAGGTGGCTGAGCAAACTGTAAGTAACGATCATAAGCAGCAGCACCAAAGGCCGAAGTTTGTATATACAGGCGGCACCGGCAGAGGAGGCAATGGTGCCATGCAAAACATGAACGGCAGCAGTGAAGGCAATACCACAGGCAGTGGTGACAGAGGCGTACCCAACGGCACCCCTGGCGCCAGTAACTATGTGGGCAGCCCAGGTAACGGCAATGGCGGCATCAGCCATACACTGACAAACAGGAATATAGTAGCCTTCCCCGGAAGGGATGCAAGCTTCAGGGAGCAAGGCAGAGTGGTGATACGCGTGACAGTGAACAGAGATGGCGAGATAGTGAACAAGCAAGTGATCTCTGCCAGCAGCGCTGAGCTGAGAGCGCTGGCACTACGTAAAGTAGATAAGGTGCGCTTTAACAAAAGTGAATCGGCACCGGAAGAACAATTTGGTAATATTACATTCGTGTTTAAAACACGTTCCTGATCCTGATATTTTATGAATACGCAAGCTAGCTACAGCCAGACACTGGAATACCTGTATGAACGGCTACCTATGTTCTCTAAACAAGGGAAATCTGCAATAAAGGCTGACCTGGTGAACATACGCAAGCTGTGCACTATGCTGGATGAACCACAGGAACAATTCAAGAGCATACACATAGCCGGCACGAACGGCAAAGGGAGCACCAGCCATATGCTGGCTGCCATACTGCAACATGCAGGATATAAGGTGGGGCTTTATACATCACCGCATTTGGTAGATTTTCGTGAGCGCATACGGATAGATGGCCAGCTGGTATCGAAGGAATGGGTAGTGGAATTTGTGGCTGACCACAGGCCGGCGATAGAAGCCATACAGCCGTCTTTCTTTGAGATAACGGTGGCGATGGCATTTGCGGCATTTGCTGATGCAAAGGTGGATATAGCTGTGATAGAAACCGGGCTGGGCGGCAGGCTGGATAGCACGAATATCATAACACCGATACTTTCTGTCATTACTAATATCAGTTACGACCACCAAGATATACTGGGGCATACACTACCGGAAATAGCAGCTGAAAAAGCGGGTATCATAAAGAAAGGAGTACCTGTGGTGCTGGGAGAGCAGCATGATGAAACGGAGCGGGTGTTCCTGGAGCATGCACTGAGGAATAAGAGTACGCTATACTATGCAGAATCGCTGTGGGACCTGGTGAAGGTGAAGCAGGATGCAAAATACCAATACTACAAGGCAGTGCAGCGCGCACAAAGGGAGATGTATGATATGCATACGGACCTGATGGGCGGCTATCAAACACACAATATAAAGACCGTACTTGCTGCGGCAGAAATACTGGTAGCTAACCAGGGGCTGAACCTGACGCTGCCTAAAATATTTGAAGCGCTTGCACAGGTGAAAGAGCTGACCGGCCTGCGCGGCAGGTGGGAGTGGGTACAACAAAACCCAACCATAATAAGTGATGTGGGACATAATGCTGCGGGCATAACAGAGGTAATGAAGCAGTGGAAAGATGTGCCTGCCCGGCAGAAACATATAGTGGTGGGATTTGTGAAAGATAAGGATGTGAGTGCGGCACTCGCGATGTTCCCTAAGGATGCGATTTATTATTTCTGCAATGCGCAGTTAGCAAGGGCACTGCCTGCAAGTGAACTGAAAGAACTGGCGGCAAAAAAACATTTGAATGGCAACGCATATGCAAGTGTGGCAGCAGCAGTACAGGCTGCTAAAGAAAGCATGAGCAATGAGGATGCACTATTGATAACGGGAAGCTTCTTTATAGTGGGCGAAGCGATGCAGTACCTAGAAAGGGAAGCTTATTTACCCCTGCCCTGAAATATTACCATGAAAGTATAAAGCATGATCTTGATATCGAGGGCGAGGGAACAGTTCTCGATGTAGAGGAGATCATACTTCATGCGGTCTATCATTTCTTTCACATTCTCAGCGTAGCCGAATTGAACCATGCCCCATGAAGTAAGGCCGGGCTTTACCTTGTGCAGGTACTTATAGTGCGGGTGAGACTGGCTAATGATATCTATAAAATGTTTTCTTTCGGGGCGCGGGCCTACGAGTGACATATCGCCGACAAGGATGTTAAAGAACTGAGGCAGCTCATCTATGCGCCATTTGCGCATGAATCTGCCCCAGGGAGTGATGCGCGGGTCCATCTCGCTGGAAAGGGCGGGACCGTTTTCCTCGGCATTTATTACCATGGAACGGAACTTATAAATGCAAAAAGGGCGACCGAAGAGACCTATGCGCTCCTGCTTATAGATGACAGATCCGGGAGAAGAGAGCTTTACCTTTATTGCTGCAAAAAGATAGATGGGTGAGAGAATAATCAATGCGGATAACGCTGCTGTAATATCTATAGCGCGTTTGCATACACGCTGCCAGTCGGGCATAAGATCAGGGTGAATGTGAATGAGGATGGCGTCATACACATTGTTTGTTTTTACCGAACCGGAAATGATATCGTAATAGTCAGGTAAGACTTTTACAACTACCGGGCGATAGCTAAGACGTGTGAGGATATTTTCAAGCAAGTGATGTTCAGATGAGTCAACAGCTACAATTACCTCTTCTATGCCATGCCTATCAATGATATCCTCCAGCTCTGAGAGATGGCCTAATTGCGGGAGGAGCTTGCTCATGCCGTTAGAGGCTTCCCTGTTGGAGTAGATAAAACCTTCGAAGATGTTGCCTAATACTTTTGGGTTCTCTACAACTTCTTTATAGATATTAATCGCTT
>JBQCEX010000218.1:0-2022 GCA_051959855.1 Flavipsychrobacter sp.
CTGGAAGCAAATAACATTACAGGTTATACTGCCCAATTTTGGGCAGTATAAACCCACTCGTGAAGGTTTTACCTATCATGCTGATGGCGATTACTACCAGTGTACAAGAGGGGTGAAACTGCCCTTTAAACGTATCAAAGATTCCCATGATGGGGCTTATCAAATGAGAGTCTACCGCAGCAGCAGTATCGATTGTGGCAAATGTCCCCTTAGAAGCAAATGCATCGGTAAAAGTGACTTTAAAAAGATTGAGGACACGGTGGATAAGCCGCTTTATGACAGAATGCATCAACGGCTGCAAACCAACAAGGCAAAGAGGATGAAAAAACTGAGGCAGTCCACAGTGGAACCGGTGCTGGGAACGTTAGTTACTTTCCTTGGGATGCGTAGGATAAACACCAGAGGGATTGCTTTGGCTGGTAAGTGTATGCTGATGGCCGCCACTTGTTATAACCTCAAAAAACTACTCAAGTTTAAAGCACCTAAAGCAGGTGCAGCCGTAAAAAATTTAAGAAAAAGAGGGGAACAGGCCTTGCAACAGCTATTGGTTGTGATTTTTACGGCTATAACCCTACCTAAAATATTAAAAACTTAAAAATCAACTTTGCTAAAACAATAAAGTATCCCTTTAAAAAAACAATACTGGAAAAATAAACTAAAAGAAAATAAAAGTTGCGCAACAGCCACCAATGTTGTACGCCGTAATTAGTCGCAATTTAGGTTGTATTCTATATCTTCAATTATCTTGTCTTTATCATTTGATATGCTGCCGTCTGGATTAAAAAATATCCAGTCATTTGTAGTCAAGGATAATTTATGAAACTGATTGCCTATGGTTTCTTACGCCACCGTGAGTGGTGGTAGTTCAGGATATTCATATTTTTCTTTAGGGTGGAGTACATCTCTAAAATCTTTTTGGATGGTGTAGGCCTCCAGTAGATTAGGGGTATGAAAGGTCGCCAGTTGGGTAATTTCTTTTTCGGACAAATCGCCACTCAGCCAAAGTTCGGTCGTTTCATCAGTCAGGATGGTGGGCATTCGTTTCTTGGTGTTGTGTATCCGGGTCATTAATTCATCGGCGTTAGTGGTTACAACAGCAAAGGTATCTATCCTCTCACCGGTTTGCTTGTCGGTCCAGAGCTGCCAAATACCGGCCATAAAGAAGTATCCTTGTCTTTCATGCTGTTGTAATCCGTATCTGCCAACTGTGCCATATAGCACCATCCTGGCCTACCACAAAAACCTCAAGCCGGCCATCCAGATTCGTCCCTATGGTCGGGCAGTCTACCTCCCGGATCTTGGCCGATGGAACGTTAAGGCTTTTGCAGTTGCTCCAAAATGGCGCTTTATCAATCTGCCAGGAGTGCCACAGATGCAATAGAGCCTATAGCCCTTAAAGTATAAAAGCAAAGCACATCACTAACGCTTAAACAGTTTTTTGTCAACAACTTTAGCCTTCAGGTCTTCTTTTAAATTACGGCTTACCGGAATTTGCTGTTGGTTAATAATTACAGTATTTCCTTCAATGCATTGTATTTTGGCTAATGATACAATATAGGATTTGTGAACCCGCATAAAAAGCTGTTCCGGTAATTGACCCTCAACATGCGAAATAGTCATGTAGCTTATCATTTTTTTACCCGGCAGGTGTATGGCAACATAGTTCTGCATAGCTTCAACGTACAATACCTCATCATAAAATATCTTCTCGAATTTGCTGTTCACCTTTAAAAAGAAATGATCTTTATCAATTACATTTTCTCTGCCTATATTTCTTCCTAATAAAAAGTCCCTCGCTTTATTAGCAGCTTTCAAAAATCGGGGAAAAGATACCGGTTTTACTAAGTAATCAATAACATCCAGTTCATAGCCCTGTAACGCATAATCAGGATATGCTGTTGCTTCACAGTGTCCTTGTGGAATAGAGAGCTGCTGGCATGGTGAGCGGACCAAGAGTGCTCATCCAGGGGTCAGACCCAGCGATGTGTCCAAAAAGCACCTCATGCAAAAGCAGAATGATCC
>JBQCEX010000219.1:0-3780 GCA_051959855.1 Flavipsychrobacter sp.
AGCTTACTTTGATGTCTGAATCGCTGCGTAATGATGGCCGTATATGGGTGCCTAAGAAGCAAGATGATACACGCAAGCCAAACGAAATACCTGAAGAAGAACGCGACTATTACCTGGAAAGAAGGTATCCTGCGTTTGGTAACCTTGTACCTCGTGACGTAGCAAGCCGTGCAGCAAAAGAACGCTGCGATGCGGGTTATGGTGTAGGTTCTTCAAAGCAGGCTGTTTATCTGGACTTTTCTTCAGCCATAATGCGTTATGGTAAGGTGGAAGCCAACAAAAAAGGCATGGAAAATGCGGATGCAGCATCCATTCGTGAGTGGGGTATGGAAGTGGTGAAAGAAAAATATGGTAACCTGTTTGAAATGTATGAAAAGATAACAGGTGAAAATCCTTATGTAGTGCCAATGCGAATATATCCTGCGGTTCACTATACCATGGGCGGCCTTTGGGTTGACTATGAATTGATGACTACTGTTCCGGGTTTGTATGCTTTAGGTGAAGCTAATTTCAGTGATCACGGTGCTAACCGTCTGGGTGCATCTGCGCTCATGCAGAGTCTGGCCGATGGCTACTTCGTAATTCCTTATACAATAGGTAACAACCTGGCTAACGATATCAGCACTAAAGCTATCCCAACAGATCATCCGGCATTTGTAGCTGCAGAAAAAGAAGTACGTGACAGGATAGAGCGTTTAATGAACATAAAGGGCACTGAAAGTGTTGAAAGCTTTCATAAGCGCCTTGGTAAGATCATGTGGGACAAATGTGGTATGGCGCGCAATGCACAGGGTCTGAAAGAAGCTATTGAAGAGATCAAGGCACTGCGCAAGGAATTTTACGCTAACGTACGCATACCAGGCGATATAGACGAGTTCAATCCTGAGCTGGATAAAGCTGGTCGCGTGGCTGACTTCCTGGAGCTGGGTGAATTGATGTGCATGGATGCATTAGATCGTAATGAAAGCTGTGGTGGTCACTTCCGCGAGGAATACCAGACACCAGATGGCGAAGCTTTAAGACAAGATGATCAATACATGTACGTGGCAGCATGGGAGTATAAAGGCGATAGCCAGTATGAACTGCACAAAGAGCCACTTGATTACGAAGTAGTTCACCCTACACAGCGTTCTTATAAATAACTGATTTTTCAACTGATCAAAATACCATTTCAGGTATGGAACATTATAATATGAATTTGACGCTGAAAGTTTGGCGTCAGAAAAATAAAAAGGAAAAAGGCCGTTTCGAAACTTTCCAGGTTAAGAACATCTCATCTGAAATGTCTTTCCTCGAAATGTTCGATGTGTTGAATGAACAACTGGTGGCGGACGGTAAAGAACCGATCGCTTTCGACCATGATTGCCGTGAAGGTATCTGCGGTATGTGTAGTATGTATATCAATGGCCGTGCACATGGTCCTTGGCACCAAACTACTACCTGCCAGCTGCACATGCGCGAATATAAAGATGGTGATACCATAGTGGTAGAACCATGGAGAGCTAGCTCATTCCCTGTTATAAAAGACCTGGTAGTTGATCGTGGAGCTTTCGACCGCATTATTGAAGCTGGTGGTTATGTATCAGTAAACACAGGTAATGCTGTAGATGCTAATGCAATACCTATAGAAAAGCATAAAGCGGACGAAGCTTTTGCTGCGGCAGCATGTATAGGTTGTGGCGCATGCGTTGCTGCATGTCCTAATGCATCTGCTATGCTGTTCGTATCTGCAAAGGTTTCTCATCTGGCATTATTGCCACAGGGCGACCCTGAACGTAAGATACGTGCCGTAAGCATGATAGAACAAATGGATAAAGAAGGCTTCGGTAGCTGTACAAATATCGGTGCCTGCGAAGCTGAATGTCCTAAAGGTATTTCTCTTGAAAACATAGCGCGTCTCAACCGCGAGTACATTGGTGCTATATTCTCAGGTGATTCTCAAAATGCTTAATCTATTCTTTATAAGTTAATTTTGAAGGCTGCCATCGTTGGCAGCCTTTTACTATTTTACCGCTTATGCTAAGAAAATTATCAGCTTTCGTAATTGCCTTGCTCATTACAATGGTAGCCCATGCACAGCCCGATAGCAGCCATCTGCGCATCAGTCTTATCACCTGCGGTGTAGGTGATGAAATATGGGAAACATTTGGTCATACAGGCGTAAGGGTGATAGACAGTGTCAGAGGTACCGACATAGTGTATAACTACGGCACCTTCAATGGTTATGATAAAGACTTTGAAATAAAGTTCATGCGGGGCAGACTGTTGTACTTTGTATCCACAGATCATTTCAATGATTTTATGCAGGAATATATAGAGGCGCACAGGAAGGTAGAAGAGCAGGTATTGCAATTGACAGGAGAACAAAAGCAGGATATCTACAACTACCTGGAGTGGAATACATTGCCCGCAAATATGTATTATAAGTACGACTTCTATTTCGATAACTGTGCCACGCGTATCCGCGATATATTCCCCAATACAATAAAGGGCGATTTTAAGTTCGGTCAAACAATTCCTCACGGCAAACGCATCAGTTACCGTAACATTACTGATCAATACCTCTACCAAAAGCATTGGGAAAGACTGGGAATAGACATTCTGTTAGGCAGCACGGTAGATAAACCGATGACAAATGAGGGCGCCATGTTTCTGCCCGATTATTTAAGGGATGGCGTTAAAGGGGCAACCGTAAATGGAAAGCGAATATCTACCGATCCTGTCACAATACTTCCCGGTAGTTACTCCGCATCTGCAGGCATCAACCAGCCGTTTATACTGATGTGCGTTATTGCCATTATTACTATAGCAGGCTTATATTTCCCGAACCTTAAATTATTGGGTAATGTAATGAGCTCGCTCATTATATTAATAACCGGTTTACTAGGTGTTCTTATATTATTCATGTGGTTCGGTACCGATCACAAAGCCTGCCAGGATAATTTTAATCTCCTTTGGGCATTGCCCACCAATATAATATTGGCTTTCAGAAGCAGAGGCAGATCGAAATATGCCCTTGTAGCTATATTTCTCTTACTTATATCCTTAGTGCTTCATGTACTGAAAATACAGGAATTGCCATTGCTGGAATTAAGCCCATTATTGCTGACCATGCTATTCATCTATGGCACGATTTATAGAAGAGGTAAAACCAAAGCGGCTTAGCATATGCAGTATATCCATACAGATCAATTTCCCTGTCTGGCTTATCGCAAATTTGGTGAAGGCCCGGTTATCGTATTGTTGCATGGCTTTCCGGAAAATGGTAATCTGTGGCGCGACATATGGTCTGCATTAGCTAAACATAACACGTTAATTATTCCTGATCTCCCAGGCAGTGGCGAAAGCACTTTTGCAAGCGAAGATATTAGTATTGAGCATCTTGCAGAGAGTGTCAAGCTGATTTTAGATAAAGAAGGCATAGATGAAATAGTATTAACCGGTCATTCTATGGGTGGTTATATAGCCCTTGCTTTTGCTGAGAAATATCCAAAAATGCTGAGTGGCCTGTCATTAATTCATTCTACTGCAGCGCCGGATTCAGATGAGAAAAAAGAAAACAGAAAGAAATCTGTTGAGCTTATTAAAAAAGGCGGCAGGGAGCCATTTGTAAAACAAATGATTCCCAATCTATTTTTTGATGGTTTTAGAAAAGCTCATTCTGACGTAGTGGAACGGCAAGTGCACGAAGCATTAAAAATAGAGGGTAGAAGTCTGGTAGCTTTCCTTAACGCCATGCGGATGCGCCCTGACCGTGTGCCCGTGTTGAAAAGCCTGTCA
>JBQCEX010000220.1:0-7832 GCA_051959855.1 Flavipsychrobacter sp.
AGCGGCAATAGGTGAGGATATAGATATACAAACACTGGGCGGCGCAAAAACGCATACAGAAATAAGCGGTATAGCAGACTATAAGTTTGACACAGAGCAGGAATGCCTGGACCAGGTGAAGCGCATAATGGATAAAATAGGAGAACAGCCAAGTGCGGGATATGACAGGGTGAAACCTAAAGAACCCAAAAAGGATGCTAAAGAAATATACGGATTGGTGACAGTGGATAACAGCAAGCCTTATGACGTGGTGGATGTGATAAAGTGCATTGTAGATGATTCGGAGTTTGACCAGTTTAAGGAAGACTATGGTAAGACCATTGTTTGTGGGTATGCCCGTATAGATGGCTGGGCTGTGGGTATAGTAGCCAACCAGCGTAAGATAGTGAAGAGCGGTAAAGGCGAAATGCAAATGGGCGGCGTGATATATAATGATAGCGCAGATAAGGCTGCACGCTTTATAATGAACTGTAACCAGAAGAAAATACCACTGGTGTTCCTGCAGGATGTGACCGGGTTTATGGTGGGTAGCCGCAGTGAACATGCAGGTATCATAAAAGATGGCGCGAAGCTGGTAAATGCAGTAGCTAACTCGGTGGTGCCTAAGATCACTATTATCATAGGTAACTCATATGGCGCAGGTAACTATGCCATGTGCGGCAAAGCCTACGATCCGCGGTTTATATATGCCTGGCCTAATGCGCGTATAGCAGTAATGGGTGGTGAGCAGGCAGCGAAAACCATATTACAAATACAGGTAGCATCCCTGAAAGCAAAAGGAGAAACAATAGAGCCTGAAAAGGAAAAGGCCTTACTGAAAGAAATAACCGACCGCTATGCCAGCCAGACAACTGCATACTATGCAGCAGCCAGGCTGTGGGTGGATGATATAATAGATCCGGCAGATACAAGACGTGTGATATCGGAAGGTATTGCTGCTGCCAATCATGCGCCGATAGAGCAGGATTTTAAAGTAGGTGTTTTCCAGGTATAGCAAATAACAAAAAACGGCCCTAAGCCGTTTTTCGATAGGATTTTGCAGGATTAGCTTTTCTAATTTTTAGATAGAGGTTCGCAGGTAATGAAGCCGGTAGACACCGGCTTCCATCTTCAATTTATGTTAACTACTTGTACTGTTATTGACGAGCGCTGAAATGGAATGGTTAAAAAGTAGATGTATATTTTTTTAAATAAACTGAGTTTGTAGAAAAAAGAAAAGGCCAGTGGAAACCGGCCTTCGAAATTTAGAATTGATTACCCATTACAACTCTTTGTTTAGCGTAGCAAACGCTTATATAATGCTGTTATAGCTCTTTTTGCTCTTCTGCCTTATAAGACTAACAGTTTTTTAAAAAGGTTGGGCATTGTGTATCATCAATTTGTCATTGTAGTTTGCTTTTGCTCACAATTACCTTAATTTTGCCGCGTTAAAAGTTGGAAACTCAGGGTTTCCGGCTATTCAGAGTCAATCAACTTTATTATGTAATGGCTGTTTTAGTCAATAAGAACTCAAAAGTTATCGTACAGGGCTTTACCGGTACAGAAGGCACTTTCCATGCAGGCCAGATGATAGAATATGGTACCAATGTAGTAGGTGGTGTTACCCCAGTCAAAGGCGGCAGCCAGCACCTGGACCGCCCGGTATTCAATACCGTACAAAATGCGGTAACTGCTACAGGCGCTGATGTATCTATCATATTTGTACCACCAGCATTTGCTGCAGATGCTATAATGGAAGCTGCAGACGCAGGTGTGAAAGTGATCATCTGTATTACAGAAGGCATACCAGTACAGGACATGGTTAAAGCCCGTGAATATATAAAAGGAAAAGATTGCCGCCTGATAGGTCCTAACTGCCCTGGTGTTATAACTGCAGGTGAAGCTAAAGTTGGCATTATGCCAGGCTTTGTTTTTAAGCCAGGTCGTATAGGTGTAGTATCTAAATCCGGTACGCTTACTTATGAGGCTGCAGACCAGGTGGTAAAAGCAGGTTTGGGTATCTCTACCGCTATAGGTATAGGTGGTGACCCGATTATAGGCACTACTACACGCGAAGCTGTGGAATTGCTGATGAATGATCCTGAAACTGATGGTATCATTATGATAGGTGAAATAGGCGGTAACATGGAAGCTGAAGCTGCAAATTGGCTGAAGAATAACATGCGCAAACCTGTAGTAGGCTTTATAGCAGGCCAGACAGCGCCTCCGGGCCGCCGTATGGGTCACGCAGGTGCTATAATAGGTGGTGCAGATGATACTGCTGCTGCTAAAATGAAAATAATGCGCGAGTGTGGCATTCATGTAGTGGACAGCCCTGCTAACATAGGTATTACTATGGCGCAGGTATTGAATAAAGAAACAGTGACTGCTTAATAAGCATAACACATTATAAAAAGGCCATTCTTCGGAATGGCCTTTATGCTTTATGACTGAAATAGTCCCGGTCTTCGCTTTTGCATCTCTGCCGCTATTATGTGCGCATCTTTATCTTCAGATTTCAGCAGATGCTTTACGATATTGATATAACTCCCATCGTCCCTGTTTTGACTTAGCTTAAATATCGGGTATATATCGTATAGCTTTATTTCAATGCCTATTATAGCCTTTACCAGGCTGCTTACATGGCCTTCAGGCATATCTTGTATAAGTAGTGGCTGCTCCTGGTTGGCTTCATATTGGGCCGTCAGGTCACCTAGTAATTCTATTGTTTCTTTGTCATCCAGGAATTTCGTTGTTCCCCTTGCGTGAACGGTCAGGTAATTCCATGTGGCGCCCATTTTTTCAGTGTACCAACTGGAGCTTACATAACAATGCGGCCCCTGAAACAGTACCAGCACATCTTTATTTTGCTCTATTGCCAGGTGATGATCTGTTTTTCGCATGATGTGCGCACGGAGCACTACCTCATCTTTTTTAATATCGAATAATACCGGAATTTGCGTAGCAACACTCTGTTTGCCATCATTGCATATGAGCGTGATGAAAGAATATTGCTGCATGAAATTGATCACTTCATCTTTATTGCTTTCGGTAAAATAGGGGAGCTTGTACATGAGGGCAGCAAATTAGCAATTTTCACATTGAGAAAATGAAAATTGGAAACATCTATACGGTCGGGTTTATATTTGTGCCATGGTATATAATGCAATCGGATTAATGTCAGGCAGCTCTATGGATGGGCTGGATATAGTGTATGTTCAATTGGAAGAAGTAAGAGGAAAATGGGCATTTGACATAAAACATGCAGCATGTATACCCTATAATGCAGACTGGACAACCCGGCTGCAACATACTGCAACGCTGCCGGTGAGTGAATTCCTGAAGCTGCATACAGCATACGGCCGTTATTTGGGTGAGCAAGTGAATAAGTTTATTGCGCAATATGAGCTGGAGCATAAGGTGCATTTTATAGCATCGCATGGGCATACTGTTTTTCATGAGCCACAGGCATACACTACTATGCAAATAGGTGATGGGGCTACTATTGCTGCAATAACCGCATTGCCGGTGATAAGCGATCTGCGTGCAATGGATGTAGCGCTTGGCGGACAAGGTGCGCCAATTGTGCCGATAGGAGATAAATTATTGTTTGGCGGCCATGATTATTTTCTGAATATTGGCGGTATTGCAAATATAACAGTGCCTCATGGGGATTCTCTATTGGCCTTTGATGTATGTCCCGCCAACCAGATATTAAACGTACTGGCACAACGGGAAGGAAAGCTTTATGATGAGGACGGGCAAATAGCTGCGCAAGGTGTACTGCTGATAGACGTGCTGTCACAGCTAAACGAAGCGGACTATTACAGCCAAAGACCTCCTAAATCACTTAGCAATGAAGCTGCCAGGGACCTGGTATTTCCGATATTGCTGGAGAGTAAGCATAGTACTGCAAGTCTATTGCATACGACCGTGCAGCATATAGCTGAGCAGATAGCCGAAGCCGTAAGACAATATCCTGCAGGGAAAGAAAATGCTACAATGCTGGTGACAGGCGGTGGTGCGTTTAATACCTTCCTGATGCTGCACCTGCAAAAGGCGCTGGAGCCATTGAACGTGACTGTTGCTGTTCCGGACCCGACGATAGTAAAGTTCAAAGAAGCATTAATAATGGCCCTGATAGGGGCGCTACGCTGGCGTGAAGAAACTAATGTGCTCAGCAGCGTAACAGGAGCCAGCCGCGATAGCATAAGTGGCGCATTGTGGATGGGGCATAGCTATAACGGAGAATAATTATTTCTTCTTCAGCTCCATGTCAGGCGTACCTGTTTCTACATCTCCCATAAGATAATTGTCTTCGTCACTTGCAAGCCTTAATTCAGTATTTAAAGTTACAGGCTTATTGTCCTTGATGATAACATTATCACTTTGGTTTGTATAGACTGTATCATGTGGCGTGATAACAATAGTGTATGTATCTGGTTTCAAATTCGAGATAGTATATCTGCCAGCTGAATCGGTTGTCGTATAGGCAATCTCTTTAAGGCGATAATCGCGCAGGCTAATGGCTACATTAGCAATCGGCTCATTGTGTTTGCCGGTGACGGTTCCCTGGAGATTAATATGTGAATGTTGTTTTGCCCCGGGCTTTTTATTTGCCTGTGTTTGATGCGTTGCTATTTGTTGTGCATGCGCAATAGGGGGTTGAGCAAAAAGAGACATAGCTGTCAAGGCTATCGCAATACGATAAACGGCGCGACTTTTTGATGCTTGTATAGAAATAACTCTATTTATTTGACTACGGTCAAATCTACCACAAGTTTTACCGTTGTTTTGTTCAAAAAAATGGAAAATAGCTTTGTCTGACCAACCTGTGAAATCAACAACCGTTTTCTGGCAATTTGCACAGAAACGACCTTGTTCATTTAGTGTCATTTGCTGCCAGTTTTCGTGGCAGGGATTAGGGATATTTATTTGTATGGTTTTAGGGATTTTCAACAACGCAATTTTCTACAGGTTACCTTTTTGCAGGAAATATTTTTATCAAATAAACAACACAATTAATATTAATACTGTCCCGTCCCCAACATTACCAGGGTACAAGCTTCTAACACATTTATGCCCTTTTGTATTGCCATGCGTTCCAGTTCTTCATTTTCAGTACCGGGATTGAAAATGATGCGTCTTGGTTTGAGAGAGAGTATATAATCGTAATATGGTTTTTGATTGCTGGGGTTCAGATAAAGCGTTACAGTGTCCACATCTTCCATTTGCGGATGCTCCTTTACTATAGCTACATCATCTACCTTGCCTTCTTTATTACCTATGGCCACCACTTGCTGGTCATGCTGCCTTAATCGCTTAATGGCCATATTGCTATATCGCGATGGGTTCTCTGATGCACCAAGTACTAATGTTTTATTCTTTTCCATCTTGCTACTATCTAATTGTAAAGATACTTTATCTCTAAACCATATGTAATTGTGAAAAATAATGCCACGATAGTGTGCTTTTATGATAAGAAAAAATTATGTCGGGCATATTATTAAAGCTCACTAACTTTAGTAAGCCTTTGAATTATTTTATTTCAAACATTGAATTGTATCATGCAAGCAGCCTATATAATAGCCGGATATCGAACAGCAGTTGGTAAAGCAAACAGGGGAGGATTTAAATTTTATCGCCCGGACGACCTCGCGGTTGACGTCATAAAGGGTCTGCTGGCAAGTGTGCCTCAACTAGATCCTACGCTTGTAGACGATGTGATAGTGGGTAATGCCGTGCCTGAGGCAGAGCAGGGCCTGCAAGTGGGGCGTATAATAGCTAATAGAGCAGTAGGGGAATGGGCGCCTGGGGTAACTGTAAATCGTTATTGTGCATCGGGCCTGGAAACGATTGCCATTGCTACCGCTAAAATACAAATGGGCATGGCAGACTGTATAATAGCCGGCGGAACAGAAAGCATGAGCCTGGTGCCAACAGCAGGCTGGCGCACTATGCCCAACTATGAGATAGCCCAATCAGTACCTGACTATTACCTGAGCATGGGTTTGACCGCTGAAGAGGTGGCTAGAGACTATAATGTAAGCAGAGAAGACCAGGACGCTTTTGCCTATAACTCTCATATGAAAGCCATAAGGGCAATAAAGGAGGGATATTTTAAAAAGGGCATCCTGCCGATAACGGTAAAGGAAACCTATGTAAATGATAAGGGCAAAAAGGCAGTAAGGGAATATGTAGTGGATACAGATGAAGGGCCACGTCCTGACACATCACTTGAAGTGCTGGCTAAATTGCCTCCGGTATTTGCCCAAGGTGGAACTGTTACTGCAGGTAACTCATCGCAAACATCTGATGGTGCGGCATTTACGATAGTAATGGGTGAAAAGTTAATGAATCAGCTTGGTCTAAAACCATGGGGTAGGTTAGTGGCTTGTGCAAGTATGGGAGTTGATCCGCGTATAATGGGTATAGGGCCTATAAAGGCAGTGCCTAAAGTATTGAAACAAGCGGGCATGAATCTTTCACAAATTGATTTAATTGAACTAAATGAAGCCTTTGCTTCTCAATCACTTGCAGTAATTAGAAAGCTTGAAATGAACCAGAATATAGTAAATATTAACGGCGGTGCTATTTCCCTTGGTCACCCACTAGGTTGCAGTGGCGCGAAGCTAACCATACAAATACTAAACGACCTGGAGCGCCTTAATAAGAAGTACGGTATGGTAACAGCCTGTGTGGGAGGCGGACAAGGTATAGCCGGAATTGTGGAGAAATTATAATAAATTATTGATTTTCATCAATTTGAGTTTGGTTATTGCTGTTTTTAGTGTGACTATACTGTGTGAAATGTAAGTTTAAATGTTGTCATCTGAATGTTTGAAAATAAGCTAGTTAATTTTGTTTTTAATTTAAATTAGGCTGTTAATGAATGATTATCAGCTTTCTATTAAAGTTTTATTAGTTTTTCTGCTGTTTATGATTTTGGCATAATTAGTGCTACAATATGGGAAATAGATCATTTTACACGCAATAATTTGATACTATACATCCGGATATAAACAATGAACGTCAGATATTTTCTTTCTACTTTTTTAATTGTAATTTTTCTTCCTTTACTTTCATTAGCAAGCGCTAATGAATTGAAAGGCAGGGTGTTAGACAATAATGGAGCGCCACTGTATGGTGCAGTGGTTGAGCTGCCAGATTTAAAATCGGGTGCAGTAACTGATACTGGTGGTTATTATCATATTGCCAATCTGCCAAAAGGGTCTTATCTAGTTCAAGTTCATTTAATTAGCTATACTACTCAAACTAAAACTGTAAACATATCAGGAGTTACGACCGCCAACTTTACATTAGGTGAGAATGTGATAGAAAAGAATGAAGTGGTAGTTACCGGCATTAGCAGGGCAGGCGAGGAGAAGCGAAGCATTACACCTATACAAAGTATAGGAATCAAAGAGATACATGAAAATGCTTCAAGTAATATTATAGATGCGATTACCCGTGTACCGGGTGTAAACCAGGTAACTACGGGCCCTGCAGTATCCAAGCCTGTTATCAGAGGCCTGAGCTATAATCGTATTGTAACCCTGAATGATGGCGTGCGCCAGGAAGGACAACAATGGGGTGATGAGCATGGTATAGAGATAGATGACTATAACGTTTCCCGCGTGGAAGTATTAAAAGGACCGGCATCATTAATGTATGGTTCTGATGCCATTGCAGGGGTTATCAACATTATTTCTAATGACGTGGTGCCGAGTGGTAAGATAATGGGGAATATTACTACTAACTATCAGACTAATAATGGTTTAGCTGCACTTTATGCAAGACTTGGCGGAAACAATAATGGTTTTTACTGGAGTGTTTATGGTACAGGCAAAGCT
>JBQCEX010000221.1:0-2339 GCA_051959855.1 Flavipsychrobacter sp.
ATCTTTTTAATGATGGCATTGCCTTATTATCCTGATCATAAAATCTAACCTTTGAGAAAACACGTTTACCAGATACTGCCTATCCTGCTTTTTGGCTTCAAGTCAGGTGGCGCACAAACTACAGACAGCATTGCCGGAAATATAGAAAACGTTCCGGCGAGTTTCCTTGCTAAGATTCAAAGAAAGTATCCATCGATAGAAAGTGACCTTTCTAAAAAGACTGCACGGTATTTACATAAGATGGAACCGCAGGAAAAGAGGTTGCAGCGCAAAGCGCTGAAAGCACATTCCGGTTATGTCCGCCATGAAAATATTGATTCTGTTTATACGGCTTTCAGGAGTAAGCTTTCGGCCAGTGACTCTTCGGTTGTCGATGGCCAGTCGTCAGTTGTCCACCTTAACCAATGCAATCCCTTTATAGATACCCTTTCCGCCTCCCTGATCTTCCTTCGAAAATACAATATGCAAAAGAGCACTTATTATTCCAAGGCTAAAATATGGCTTCCATATGCATTTCATGAATGCTTTTATTCTAAAAACTTTTACTCGCATTACCTGAATTATAAAATATGAAAACGATCCAAATTCTTTTATTTTTATTTGTCTTTACATCAGCAGCCTTTGCTCAGAATACTGACCCTATTTCTTATCATAGCTCACATCAGATGTCTGACACAAGCTATTCTCTTAAGAAAGCCAATGGAGACAGTACGATATTTCTGTTTGAAGGAGGTGGTGCCGATTCTGCATACACAAGAATGTCTGTGAATGCCGATTCAACACAGGTGATATTTGACGGAAACAACCACCCGCCAGATACGCTTGAAGTGTGGGGGATGGGTAATAACGCCGATACGACATATAGTGATATCTTTCAGCAGAATGATTCGACTTTAATATTTCAAAAAACAAGTGGTGTAAGTGATACGGTTGCATTCTTTGGTGTAAGTAATGGAAATGCGGGCATTCAGGCGGATTGGAATGAGACTGATAGCCAACAAGCAGATTTTATTAAAAATAAACCTACCCTTCCCGGAATAGTTCTTACGACCACAGGGATTAATGGCAATGCGACACTTTCGGGCGACACATTAAACATACCCAATTACTCGGGTAACGGGGCCGGATGGAACTTAACAGGAAATGCAGGCACTACTTCGTCCGATTTTATAGGAACAACCGACAATCAACCTTTAGTGTTTAAAGTGAATAATAAATTATCAGGGTACATTGGTACGTCAAGTACATATAATTTTTCTCTAGGTATTTTGACTACACCTGATTCTTCTACAGGTATAAAGAATACTGCAATAGGCTCTGCAGCATTAGGAAGAAATGGTACAGGGTATAATAATAATGCTATTGGATATGCAACACTTTATAATAATGAAGATGGACATGATAATACTGCCAATGGGTGGTCGTCTATGGGATTTAATAGCTCAGGTGTTGGTAATACTGCTATGGGGTCTAAATCTATGAATCAAGTTGGGAGTAGTATTCATATAGGAGGATCATATAATTCTGCATTTGGCTATGGCGCTCTATCAGATAATTGGAATAATAAATATAATATTGGATTAGGATCACTAGCAGGAAGTAGCTCTACAAGTAGTAATACACTTTATATATCAGATAGTACCTATCATTTGCAATTTAAACTGGATAGTGCAGAAGGAACTGCACCTTCTGTTGTAGGGAAAGATAATAATGGATATTGGCATGTGTATCAAAACTCAATAGGAGGGGCAGGTGGTATCACACAGTCTCAATTAGATGATAGCATAGCTTCTGCAAAAGCATTTTCCTGGAATTTGAAGGGTAATGCAGGAACAAATGCTTCTGTCAATTTCATAGGAACAACGGACAATCAACCTTTAGTGTTTAAAGTGAATAATATTATTGCAGGTTTTGTCCAATCCGCAGGATCATATAATCAATCGTTTGGATACAGCGCGTTGAAAAACGTCTCAACCGGTATTAAAAATTTTGCGGACGGACCATTTGCTTTATATCAAAATACAACTGGTTATAGAAACACGGCAATAGGCTATACTGCTTTTTATAGTAATACAGCGGGTGGGGACAATACAATAATCGGAGCCCTGGCTGCACCTTATTTAAATGGATTCAATAATACAGTCATAGGAGTATCCGCTTTGAACGGACCTAACGCAACAGTGTACACTGGCAATAATAATACCGCAATAGGTTCATCGGCATTAAGAGGAGCTTCTATGCACAGCAACAATATAGGAATAGGATATAATGCAGGTTTTAATGCGACATTAGACAATACTCTTTTTATTTCTGACTCTACTCGAAAAATGTATTTTGCG
>JBQCEX010000222.1:0-11269 GCA_051959855.1 Flavipsychrobacter sp.
AAATCATTCGATATCATTCTGCTTGCAATAGCCCTTGAATCAATATTGTTGACTACCCAATATTCACTTTTTTCAGTAGTGTTATAATTTACAAAAGCAAGATCACTTTCAATATAGAAATGGTCACCCAGCATTCTCTTACCTGTAGCGCCTATTGAATATCCGCTAATGGCATTACCATAATTAAGGCCGCCTGCTATACTAATTGTTGTTTTTGCGTTGCGTTTATCCGGTTTAGAATCGCTATAAAAAGTATTATAAACAGGGTAGTTAGAAGGTTCTTCTATTTTTATCTGATCATCATCAATTGTCGCGTTAAAGGCCAGCAGCGCTCTGTTAGTACGGGCAGCTTGTGCATTGGCATCAAATGCTGCGCGAAGAGACAGAGAATTATCTTTCCTATTGTTAGTGTTGCTATTAAAAGTTTTTGCGAGGTTATTAATATCATTTACGGCAGCAGGCACAACCGGCACAAAGATTGGCTGCATATCTGCAACTGCATTGCTTTTAGCAGGTACATCAACATGATGTACACTAGCGATAGGGGCGCCGGCCTTGTGATGCATCAGCGCAGGGATAGTGATAATCATTGCCAAAGAAGCGGCAATAGAAGCTGTAGATGCTATGATAGCCATAGGTACCCACAAAAATGTCCTTCGTTTCCCAGGCTTATCGTCCATGCGGGCGACGAGCTGCTCCCAGTTGCCCGGGTTGTACTCGAAGTCATTCTCATCAAATTTGGACCTGATGAGATTGTCAAATTCATTTGGTTTCATACGTCACTTTTAACGAATCGGTTTTCTTTATTTTCTTCTGAAGTAAGTACCGTGCCTGGTGCACATGCCATTGAGAGGTTTTTTCGCTTATATTAAATTGTGCCGCGATCTCCGCATGGTTGTACCCTTCAAAAACAAATAAGTTAAATACGGTTCTGGTCATTGCAGGTAAAGATTGTATCACCTTTACCAATTCCTTAAATTCTAGATTTTCAAAAACTTCGTTAGTAATAGATAAATTGCTTTGCTCTGCAGGAATAGCGTGCACATGCATCACCATTTCCTGTTTCAGGTATTTGCTTCGCAGATAGTCCAAACAGGTATTTACCAGTACACGCTTCATCCACCCCTCGAAAGAGCCCTGATCTCCAAACTTGTTTATATTGGTAAATATTTTCAGGAAGCCATCATTGAGTAATTGTTCGGCATCCTGCATGTCCTTTGCATATCGTGCGCATATCTTCAGAAACAGGCTGTAATATGTTTTATACAGATGTTCCTGAATTGCGCGGTTTTGTTCCCGACACCCAGCTATTATTTCGTGTTCAGAATAAGCGGGCATAATATGCTTTAGATCATTGGACTGTTTGAAACTAAAAGTTCGCTAAAAATACTCACATAATCAACATTTTTCTTTATTTCCTACACATTTTCACTGATTCACTAAGCTGTTTTCACGCTGCTTTGTACCGGTATGCTTTTACGCACCGAATAAAACAACAGACGCAGAGGGCCCTGGGGCACATGCATTCCGTAGTTTATAGAGTTTAATAAGGGACTGGCCTTGCAACCTAAGATACGATACCTGTAAAGTTTGATGTTCTTAATCATAACTAATTTCAATTACTAAAAATGGTTTAATAAAACTTCGGGGGATCGTTTATGCGGAGGCCTCCCTTTTAAAAACATAAACTATTCGCCGTTATATAAGAAGACGTAAGCAAGACTAAAAAAACTTGGTGAGGTGTGAAAAAATTTTACTGTTGTTTTACATTTTGGCGTAAAAATTTGATAATCAGATTTTTAGATATAACCAAATTAATTTAAATAGTCTGATTAGAATCAATATCAGTATTGATATTGTTCATTGCATGTACACCCGCCTTATATAATATTTGCTTTTAGGCATATACTGCTGACATAAGGTTGTCTGCTAGAGATGTTTTTTTGCACACACAAACCATATCTATGGAAAAGATAGACCTGACTAAAACAGATAAATCCTACTACAGCGCCACCCTGCAACCCGAATTAAAAAATATCGGTCCGGTCCGCTATATTTCAATAACCGGAACAGGCGATCCGTCAGGCGATACTTTCAAAAATGATATCCAGGCACTGTATGCGGTTGCCTATGCTATAAAATTCATGTGCAAAACGGACGGAAATGATTTTACGGTGCCAAAACTGGAAGGCCTTTGGGGTTACAATGAAGAAAAATATGCACATATCTCCATGATGGAAGCGCAAACAGCAGTACCGCGCAACGAATGGACCTATCGTTTACTAATACGCATGCCCGACTTTGTGCGTCAAAAACAAATTTCATCGGCCATCAGGCAGGTAATTGTAAAAAAGAAAATACAGCATGCCGAAAAAGTATCACCTTATAAACTAAGGGAAGGTAAAGTGCTGCAGATATTACATATTGGCCCTTTTAACACAGAGCATCAATCGTTAGCAAAGATGTTAGCCTTTATAGAAGAGCATAAGCTTAAAAAGAATGGTGTGCATCATGAAATATACCTAAGCGACTTCAATAAAACAGCGCCGAATAAGCTTAAAACAATTTTACGGGAGCCGGTAAATGACTAACTCCTGAAGGTAATGGTAAATGTAGCGCCCTCGTTAGGTTTACTGTCCAGGGTGATATGGCCACCCAGGCTTGTAACGTGATTGTACACAAGATAAAGACCAATGCCTTTACTATCGCTGTAGTTATGAAATTTTTGGCTGAAGCCAAAAACTTTGTCCTTTATCAGTTCCATATTAAAACCCTGGCCATTGTCGGTAAAAATAACCTGTATAAATTCATTTACTTTCCGTGACTTGACGGATATAACCGGGGCTATACCTGATCGGGCATATTTGATAGAGTTGCTGATAAGATTCAGGAATATACTTTCCAGATATGCCTTATTAAAACTTATTTCATCTGCTTCCTGAAAATCTAAACTGACCATAGTACCTGAATCCTGTATCAAAGCGTTGAGCGAACGTATGACAGACTGCACTACGTCCTGAAGACTTAGTATTTGTGTACTTATACTATGGTTATTACGCTGGCTTAATACATCAACGTACTTATTAAGTGTTTCGCGTAAATTTTCAGTTGACAACTTTAGGACGCCTATAAATTCAAGCGTTTCCGCGTCGTGAATTTTAGATAAATTCATTAAGCTGAATATAGAAAGCAAGTTATTGACAGGCGATCGAAGGTCGTGTGCAGTAGTATAATTGATCTGCTTTAGCTCATTATTTAGCTTTGAGAGGTCAGCTATCAGCTTATTCCTATCCTCTTCGTGTGTTTTTTTATACGTTACATCTTTTGCTATAGCATACACCAACTGTGAGCTTGCAATAGGAATAGAGGTCCATGCCAGCCAGACAATTTCTCCATTTTTCTTTTGATAACGATTTTCGAAGTTCAATAAAGGTGCATTTCTCCTGAGATTATCCCTTAACCTGTCGGTTATATTTTTATCATCCTCATAAACGAAATCATTTATCGGACGGGAATACAGCTCTTCTTCAGTATAGCCCAACAGTTTTGAAACAGCGGGATTTATTCTTTTGAAATAGCCATCGAAACCAGCAATACATAAGAGATCGGGAGAGAACTCGAAAAATGGGTCAAGACTTGGGAGCTTATCTATTTCTTCTAAAAAGCCCGGGTTTACTTCAAGCATATAGCTTACTTTTTAAAATTAAATAGGATAAGGCTGCTAAGTGATACTATAAATCAAGAGCTAAAATATAAAAATATTTTAAGCATCAATAAAATCTGTACACGTGAAAAATACCCCCGAGTGAAATTTGTTTTTATTGTTTTTTACTTATTGACTTTATTTCTATCCAGCCTTCATTAGCATGGTACATCATGCAAATAATGCCCTCTTTGGCTGTACCATTGCATTCTTTTAGCTTCGTAAAGTTGGCTAATACAGTGTCAGCATTTGATAATCCCTTCACTTTTTCAATATTACAAATATGATAATCTTTACCATTGTATCGCAAATAGGAGCCTGTACAATCCTTAATAAAGATCATTGATACATTTACCGACTTTTTGCATGTAGCAGACATCAACAAAAGTGCTGATGCACATAAAAGCATTTTCCTCATAGCATTAGTTTAATGTTATAGCATATCAATAATTTGCCATCACAATACTGTACATCTCTAGTGAAAGATACTTTAAATTTGTCTCGATAAATATGCAGCCTCATATTATACAGCACATAGCAGCTTATGCAGATCTATCTGACGCAGAGATACAACTGCTGGGCAACTATTTAACATCTATCTCTGTTGCAAAAAAGGAGTATCTTTTAAAGGAAGGGCAAATATGCCGCAACCTATATTTTGTTGAAAGGGGATGCCTGCGCATGTATTTTATAAATGACAAGGGTACAGAACAGACAACCCAGTTTGCAATAGAGAATTGGTGGCTTGCAGACTACATGAGTTATGACAGGCAACAACCGTCTCAATTTCATATACAAGCTATTGAGCATTCGGAAGTATATACGCTTGACCATAAAGCACAAAATGAGTTAATTGCAAGCTTGCCCCAAATAGAACGTTATTTCAGACTGATGCTACAGAAAGCCTATGCAGCATCACAAATGCGCATTAAATATTTATATGAACTATCAAGAGAGGAAGGATACAGACATTTTGCTGCTAACTACCCTGCTTTTGTGCAGCGCATACCGCAGTATATGCTCGCCTCCTACCTGGGTTTTACTCCTGAATATTTGAGCGAGCTACGCAAAAAATATGCAAATGGCATTTCTTAAACCAGTTTAAGATTTAAGCCAGGGCTGAAATATAAGTTTGCAGTATAAAATCATTTAAACCATGAGTAATAGAATAGATATGGGGCAGACCCAACCCGATGCCATAAAAGCTATTATGCATCTGGAACAGTACATGGCCGGCACTGAACTTCCTAAATTGCACAAGGAGCTGATTAAGATAAGAGCTTCACAAATAAATGGCTGCGCTTATTGTGTAAATATGCACACTGCAGATGCGCGGAAATATGGTGAAACAGAACAGCGCATCAACCTGATATGCGTATGGCGTGAGGCGCATGGCTTTTTTACTGAAGAAGAGCAATTACTACTTGCTATGACGGAAGAAATGACCTTGCTTCATCAACATGGCCTTAGCGATGAACTGTATGAAAAATCTATCCGATTATTTGGTGAAGTAAAGACTGCCCAGATAGTAATGGCTGTCATTACCATAAATGCATGGAACAGGATGGCTGTATCACTGCATACCAAGATCAAACAGGAGTAATTAAATGACCGATCAGTTAACCTGATTGCCGGGCTTGTTATTAAGGCCCGGCTTTTTATTCCAGGGCACTTCTATTCCATTCAGCGAGTGATGCACAATTCAGGTAAGTACTATTGAGAAAAGCAAGCAGGGCAGCATCCGGGTCGTTTGATGTCTGAACTACTTCATAGGGTAAAATAAACTCCCTGAGATCTTTGTGATAATAGGCGCCTGTAGGTTGCACGGTTGCATCTTTGTAACCGTCCGGTTCGGGATATATGTAAGCATAAAATGAAGGTGACGGCAGCATATCATTACCCGTCCAAAAGCCGGAACTTGCAACCTCATGTGAATAAGCCTCTTCTGCAACTGAATCAGGCAAGTGCGGAATACCACCCGGATGCTTTGGAGCACGCCGACCACAAAAACGTGAGTATGCCAGATCAAAGCTGCCCCAGAAAAAGTGAATAGGACTTGACTTGCCTTTGAACCTAGTTCGGAATCTCATAAAGACATCCTGTATGCACAATAATGCCTGGTGAAAAGCTGTAACCTGCGCCTCATCATAGTTGGCATGTTGCGTATCTTGCTGAAAGGGTATTGGGTCAGGCAGCTCCACGGGCATAGGCTTAATCTTTACGTCAATGTTTAATTCATTAAGCTTTGAAAACAATTGTTCATAAAAGGCAGCCACAGATAGATGCTGCAGACTGAAACTCTTTTGTTTGCCATCGCTGGTAATTATTTCCAACTGATGTTTTAAAAAGTTGAAATCAATCTGAAAATGCTTGTCTTTATAGGGCATTGTCTGCGTTGTCAGCCCTGTAGGTGTAATATGCAGTGTTACATGCCAGGAGTGGTTTTGCCAGGGCACTAAAGCAAGCTTTATCTTACCTACTATCTGCGTCCACATGTGCAGCGTAGCATAAGTATCCTTTCCCTTTGCATAAGAAAGTTCAGGCCATGTTTTCATATAATTCCGGTTTGTACGGTAAGTTATGAAATTATAGTTTTGCTGCGCTTTACATTATTGTTATTCGCTGTCTTCTGTTTTCATACCTTTTAACAAGGCATATATAGCCATAGAGTGGCCATGGCCCAGCTGAAATTCTTCCTTTAGCCATTTTACAATATCGCCTGCCTTTACAGTACTCACTAATTGTCCCTTTTTAGTAAAGCCTTTCTGTTCGGCAAGCTGCCTGAAGTCATCAGGCCCTTTGCCGGTCTTTGCTTTAATAGTATTAAGATATCCCTGAAACGACATACAAATAGTTTAAATGAACAGTATTATTTTTCTTCTATTACTGAAAGAATATTACCTGCAGGATCTTTGAACCAGGCAATTAGTGGACCACCTTTTCGCATGATGCCCTTTTCATCTGTTTGTATATTGCCTGTATATTGCTCAAATCGGATACCTTTGGCTGTTAACTCATCTACAGCGTTTTCGATATCCTTTACCGGGAAATTAAGAACTGTAAACGTGGCTGCTTCATGGTTTGGCTTGGGATATATAATAACTTTAGCACCGTTCTTAAAATGCAATTCCAGAACACCCATAGATGTATCTCTTACATCCAAACCGAGGGTATTCTTATAAAAATTCCGAGCCTGTTCTATGTCATTCACTGAAAAGCCGCTGAATGCATTTGAATTCTGTAACATAGTTTAGTGATTTATTTGTGAAAGAATTTAAGACATACTGTTACTCATGCTCAGCTTTTTATGATACAGGGCATAAGAAACAAAAAGAACCGCTATTATAACTAACATAAATACCCATCCGGAAGCGGGCGCCCCAATAGCTATGAAAGAATAAGTAGCCCCAATAAGATCAAAAGCAAGACCTGCATACGCCCACTCCGTTACACGAGGGAAGCCGGGTATTAAAATGCCTATGACACCTAGTATTTTGGCCACGCCTATGAACCTGGTGAATGCCTCGCTGTAATGCAAGGTTGTCATAAATGAAGCTGCATCTTTTGTATATAACATATCAGGAACAGCAGAGAAGAGCATGAATGCGGCAAATAAGATCGTCACGATCCAATAAGCAATTTTTACTTTTTTCATTGTGTTGTTTGAGTTTTTGAGTGAATAATCCGGCTGTCATTACGCAACCTTTCAGTTGCAAATATATACTGCAATTTGAAATTGCAAAATATTTTAATCAAGAATTTCGCAATGGTGGCCACGAACATGCAGCAATTCAATAATTTTATTTACTGCTATTGTACATCTTTCTATTCGCAAAACCTTATCACAATCTTCCAGGTCAAAATTTATACGCGATTCAGGCAAATGACGGCGAAGCACTGAAATAATATGCACTGCATCTTCTTCCGTAAGTACGTTCGTTCTAAACACTTCAACTGTCATATATCTGAATGTACGTTAAGTTTCGCCACTATTACTTTTATTTTACTCTTGTCTATAGTTTAAGTATTGAAGTTTTCCAGGATAGCATTTAAAGGGGCTGGGTTGTTATCATTGTTTAGCATAGTTGAGCAGCCAGCTATTACCATACCTATCTATAAGATCACCAAACTTGCCACCCCAAAAAGCATCCTCCAACGGATGGGTAGCCAGGCCGCCTGCAGATAATTTGTCATAATACCTATATATCTCTTCTTCACTATTGCAGTCGAGGCAAAGAGAAATACTATTGCCTCGTTGCAGGCCTTCCGGCCCATACATATCTGAAGCAAGCAGTACTAAATTGTCTTTGATGAGTGTAGCATGCAAAATATTTTTCTTTGCATCTACAGGCATATGCGGCTCAATAGGTGAGCCTTCAATTTCCTGCATAGTGAGCTCTCCGCCCAAACATTCTTTATAAAAAGTCATTGCTTCCCTGCAATTGCCATTAAACCTGATATACGCGTTGATCTGTGCCATGTTCTGTTAAATTTTCAAAAGGTTTTAGTTTAGTTATTCAGCCGTACCATACATACCAGCTCTCCATTGGGTTGATACCATTCGATACAAGCTCCATCAGGATCAATACCCGGGTAAGCGAGCAAGGTTTGAAATGTATCGCCAATGCGCTCTTTGTGTGTTTCCCAATCCACAGGTGTTTCAGTGATATAGTTGCCAGTCTTTATGGTAAAATTTTCAGCACCTTTCTCTTCTGCTTCGCCTTTACCAGCACTGACAGCAGCCCTATATATTATATTGCCATTCTCCGGACGGGAAATACCGTATAAAGTTCTATTCGCCGTGTCCGGCACAAGGTTTTTCAATCTTTCGAAAGCATCCGTTATGCCATCAGGAAAAGAATGAGCTCTTACACAGATGGTGTATATATTATTGTCCAGTTTGTAAGCATTCATAAAAGCCAATCGTTTGATATTGCAAACGTAGTATGAGAACTAAAAAACTGAAGGGTGTTAAAACGACTTCCTTAGGGGTTGATTGCGACAAACATATCACGTAGCTTTGTATAGCTATGAAACACGTATCTATACTCATTCCGATAGGTGCAGCTGTAGTGGGCTGCATAGAAGGGCCGCATAAACTATTTACAACAGCAAATGCTGTATTGAAAGACATGCGCAGAAAGGCCGAATTTGAAGTGCAGCTGGTGGGACTAACTCATGATGCACAAAAATATGATGGGCTCTTCACCGTGTCGCCGGATGCGACCATTGATGAGATTGAGGAAACGGACCTGATCATAATACCGGCGGTTAACGGCGACTTTGAGAAAGTGCTTGAAAATAACAAGGATTTCCTGCCGTGGCTGCGTAAACAATATAAGGCAGGCGCAGAGCTGGCGAGCCTGTGCGTAGGTGCATTTATATTAGCCGGCACAGGCCTGATGAACGGCCAAAATTGCACCACTCATTGGCAGTCAGCCTACGAATTCAGACGGATGTTCCCAGAGGTGATACTAGTGGAAGACAGGATACTTACAGATGAGCATGGCATATACACAAGCGGTGGTGCCAATTCATTCTGGAACCTGTTACTGCATATACTGGAGAAATATGTGAATCGTGATATGGCTGTGTTCTTTTCTAAATTCTATGCTATAGAAATTGACAGACATACACAATCACCTTTTATCATGTTCAGAGGGCAAAAGCAGCACGAGGACGAGCCCATAAAAAAAGCACAGGAATTTATAGAGCAGAACTACCAGGAAAAAATAATGGTAGACCATCTTGCATCTATGCTATGCCTGGGACGCAGAAACCTGGAAAGACGCTTTAAGAAAGCAACCTCTAACACAGTAGCAGAATATATACAACGTGTGAAAATAGAAGCCGCTAAACTAAGCCTGGAGTCATCCCGCGAGAATGTAAATGAAGTGATGTATAAAGTAGGCTATTCAGATCCTAAAGCATTCCGCCTAACCTTTAAACGCATTACCGGTCTTTCGCCCATACAATACCGGGCGAAGTATAACAGGGAGCTACAGCCCAATTAAAATAGCAAACTGTACTTTTGCGCATGGATTATTTTAAATCCCTGCTCGAATTGCTAAAAACAGAGCGAGAGGAAGACAGGAAATCATACCGGCAGCTAATAGAAACTTCATCAGTAGCAGAGCGCAGGGCTTTAGGCTATACATGGTACCCCATAGCCATAAGGGATACAGAAATAACCCGCGGCGACTATATAAGTGTAGAAGCGGAGCGCACAACCCACCGCGACATCAACCATCAGCTTAGATTTGGCGTATCAGCTATGTTGTTCTCCAATCATGATCCGAAGAATGATCATGTAGAAGGGACCATAACATTCTCAGCGGGTAACCGGCTTAAAATAACATTGCGTACTGAGGAGCTACCTGATTGGGCTGATAATGGAAAGCTTGGAATAGATCTGTTATTTGACGATAATAGCTATGACGAAATGCAGGCGGCATTAAAGTCTGCGATGGAAATAGCTGAAAAAGGCAAGGAAGCACGCTTAATAGATGTACTAACCGGAAATACCAAACCAACTTTCAGTACCGATGTTCCTTTTTATAACAATCCAAAACTAAACGAAGCACAGAATGCTGCGGTGAATAAAATCCTTTCTGCCAATGAGCTTGCTATAGTACACGGTCCTCCAGGTACCGGTAAAACAACTACACTGGTGCAGGCAATAAAAACATTACTCAAGCAGGAAGGCAAACAAATATTGGTAGTAGCGCCCAGCAATACTGCAGTAGACCTCCTCAGCGAAAAATTATCGGATGAAGGATTGAATGTGTTAAGGGTAGGTAATCCTGCCCGCGTGTCTGAAAAATTGCAATCGCTGACATTGGACAATAAAATGGCTGTACATAGCGGGATGAAAGAAATAAAGAAGCTAAAAAAGCAGGCTGCAGAGTTTAAAAATATGGCGCATAAATACAAGCGCCAGTTTGGCCGCGCGGAAAGAGAGCAACGCAAGGCCCTGTTTGATGCTGCGCATAAAATAATAAAGGATGTAGAAAAGGAAGAACAATACATTACAGACGATCTCATTAATAAGGCGCAGATCATTACAGCTACACTGGTTGGTGCTAATCATTATACCGTCAGGCATCTGAAGTATAACACTGTAGTAATAGATGAAGCCGGGCAGGCATTAGAACCGGCGTGTTGGATACCCATATTAAAAGCGAAAAAAGTAATATTTGCAGGAGATCACTTGCAATTACCGCCAACAATAAAGTCTAACGAGGCTGCAAGGGCTGGCTTAAGTAACACGCTGTTAGAAAAATGTGTAGCCATACATCCTGAAACTGTAACCATGCTGGAAGAGCAATATAGAATGCACGAGCATATTATGGGCTACCCTTCAGGCGTTTTTTATCAATACAAGTTGAAAGCACATGCATCAGTAGCGCAGCACTCACTCTTCGCGACAGATGTACCATTTACTTTTGTAGACACTGCAGGCTGCGGCTTTGATGAGCAAACAGATGGTACCAGCACGTACAATCCGGAAGAAGCAGCCTTTTTATTAAAGCACCTTACATTACTTACAACCGAGCTGCATCAACA
>JBQCEX010000223.1:0-5992 GCA_051959855.1 Flavipsychrobacter sp.
CATGGGTGGCAGAAAACTTTAGGTTTGCAATATACAATAACGTGCCGTTATCCTTTTTAGTGTGACAGAAACAAAAGCGCCGCTGTGTAGCGGCGCTTTACTATTTATGTTAGATGGACTAATCATCCTCTTCGTCGTCGTATTTCTTTTTCTGTTCTTTCTTCTCTTTTTTGTGCTTCTTTTCCTTCATATGGTGTGGTGGCGGTGGTGCGTCTTCGTCTTCATCATCGCTGGTGTCCATGTGGCGCATTTCATCGCCTGGCTCATGATGGCCATGCATGTGGTGGTGGCCGCCGCCGCAACCAAAGTTCTTAGAGATGCCAAAGTTGAACTGCTGGCCAAAAGTGAAGTTGAATTTGTTTTCGCTCTTCAAATAGTAATTATCTGACCAGTTAACGCCAGTATAGCGTACGCCACCTACGCTGAAGTTAAGCGCAAGGCCTTTAGCCACAAAAGCACCAATACCAGGGAAAAGGTTTACATTAAAGCCATTGTAGCTGCTTTGGTCTGTAATATCTTCTATCTGAGTAGTGCCACCCACATAGCTAGCATCCAGCTGACCATAGATGAAAAATATAGGGCCGAAGTATTTAGTGTAACGTGCAAAAGCACCTGCATTCCAGTCATTTGTTACGGTAGTTTGTGTTCCGTTTGTAACTGGCTGATCGCTTCTACCCATGCGGTAACCGCCCTGTACACCTATTGTCCAGTGCGGGCTGAACTGATAGCCTATGCCGGGATTAATGCCCCACTGTACGCTATTGGTAGTTATGTCGCCTACATAGTTTTGCTGGTCTGTATTTACGGTAGCATTGCCGTATAGCAGTATGGTATGTGACTGCGCATTAGCGGCCGCTATAGTGCCTGCAGCCAGAAGGGTTAACATGAGTTTTTTCATAAAAAGAATGTGTGTTAGTTTTCATGCCTGTACATGGACAGAACTATAATAGCAGTAAACAATCTACAAGTATATAAAACTATAGTTATTTCTCCAATATTGCATGGTAATTAATTTGAAAAAAACAGCCCGCTTAAAAAGCGGGCTGAATATTATTGCAAGCTGATGAAACTATTCATCATCATCGTCGCTTGATTTTTTGCTTTTCTTTGGTGCTGCGTCTTCGTCATTGTCAGACTTGTGGTGTTTACCATGCATTTTGTGGCCACCATGACCTCCAAAGGTCCATTGTGCACCGATATTCATTTGCTGACCAAAGGTGAACTGGAAGCTATTGTTAGCATTAGCTGCTCCGTCATATTTGTCAGTTGAATAATCGATACCACCTATAGAGAAGTTGATGCCCCAGCATTTGCCAACATGCATGCCGATAGCAGGGTAAGCCATGATATCGAAGCCTGTGTGCTTGGCATAAGAAGGATCGCTGCCATAGGTAGTGTAACCACCCATGTAAGAAGCCTGCAACTGGCCAAAATAGTAGAACAGACCGTTAGTACCCAGATCGCGGGTGTAACGAACGAACGGGCCTATTTCATAACCATTAATTGTTGTTCTGTTGTTGTCACCATAAGCTTTTTCCGAGTTCTGGCTCCAACCCAGGTTTAAACCTACTGTCCAATGAGTATTGAACTGGTAACCGATACCAGGGTTCACATTCCAGGTAAGGAAATTGTTTTTGTTTGCATCTTTCTGAGTGGTAATACCAACATTGCCATATACCAACCAGCTATGTTCCTGGGCGTTAGCCGTTGCTACGCTGCCCAGTGCCAATATTGCTAAAAGAAATTTTTTCATACGGTTTGTTTAAGTTGTGCGCTTTTCGCGTGAATGAGCTGTTAAAAAGATGATTCACAAATGCCTCGCATCAAGCGAGGCATTTGCAATATGATACAGACTATTCGTCGTCGTTATCGCTATCTTTTGATTTTTTGCTCTTCTTAGATTTCTTGTCGTGGTGGTGAGCCTTTGGAGCATCTTCGTCGCTATCGTCGCTGGTATCCATGTGGCGCATATCTTCACCTGGTTCGTGGTGGCCGTGCATGTGGTGACCGCAACCGAAGTATTTAGAGATACCTATGTTAGCAGTTTGACCGAAGTTGAAGCTGAAATAAGACGCTGCATTAGCACCAGCAGCTGAACTCTTTTCTGAAGTGTAAGACAGGCCGCCGAAAGAGAAGTTGAGGTTGAACCAATTGCCAACAGCTACCTGTACAGCAGGCGTAATACCTACCATGAAGCCATTAGTCTTATCACCGTTGGTAGTAACACCGCCAGAAGTTTCTTTTGGCATGCTAGACATGTAGCCCGCATCTAACTGACCATAAACAGCAAATACATTGGTCAATGGCTTAGTGTAGCGACCAAATACGCCGATATGAAACTGATTTACTGAACTTTTGTTGTCAGCATCATATTTTGCAGTAGTTGTACCAAAACCGCCCTGGATACCTGCAGCCCAGTTGGTAGTAAATGCATAACCAACGCCCAGGTTAATGTTGAAATTAGTATTAGTAATTTTCGCTGAATCTTTAGATGTACCGAAACCTACATCTCCATAACCCAGAATAGAACCAGCAGATTGTGCGTTAGCTGCTGCTATGCTACCTGCAGCTAAAATGGTAAGAAGAAGTTTTCTCATATAGATTGTGTGTTTGATTGTGTGCGCAAATATATTATGCCTTTTTTGAAAAAAGTGCTGCTCTATATAGAAAAGCGGATAATATAAGCTTTACTTATAAATCAGCGGTTACAAATAAAATAACAAATTGTTATTATTCAAAGCTTTTGGCCGATAAAATTATAGTAATCCTGTACATTGGAATGGCGATAAGCAACCCACTATTTGAACCATGAGCTATACATAAGATAGTTATTAGCTATACGCTCTACCTCACCACTCAGCAATTCGGGACTGATGTCTTTTACCTTTTTGGCGGGAACACCTGCAAAGATGCTGCCTTCGGGTACTTCAGTACCTTCCAGCACTACGGCGCCTGCGGCTATGATGCTGTTCTTACCTATGTGGGCATTGTCCATTACTATGGCACCCATGCCTATCAGCACATTGTCTTCCACCTTGCAGCCATGCACTATGGCATTGTGCCCGATGGATACATTGTTGCCTATAATTGCTTTCGTCTTTTCGTAAGTGCAGTGGATACAGGCGCCATCCTGTACATTCACTTTATTACCCAGGCGAATGCTGTTGACATCGCCACGGATAACAGCATTGAACCATACGCTGCATTCGGTGCCCATGACTACATCACCTACTATGGTAGCATTGGGCGCTATGAAGCAATCTTCGGGTATCTGCGGGGAAATCCCTTTAACGGGCAGGATGACAGACATGATCTATTTTTTAAAAAGATTGTATTTTAAGATGCACCAGATGGCACGGAAACCATCTTTCCAGCCGATCTTTTTACCTTCTTCGTAAGTGCGGCCGTAGTAAGAGATACCTACTTCGTATACGCGTATCTTAGGTATGCGGGCTATTTTGGCAGTGATCTCCGGCTCGAAGCCAAAGCGTTTTTCTTCCAGCTTCAGGCCCTGTACTATATCGCGACGGAAGAGCTTGTAGCAGGTTTCCATATCGGACAGGTTCAGGTTAGTGAACATATTAGATAAGGTGGTGAGCCATTTATTACCAATGGAATGCCAGAAAAACAGGATGCGATGGGGGTTGCCGCCCATGAAGCGGGAACCGTACACTACATCAGCAAAACCATCGAGTATTGGCTTTAGTAACAGATTATATTCTTCAGGGTCATACTCCAGGTCAGCGTCCTGGATGATGACATAGTCGCCGGTGGCATTGCGAATGCCCGTATGCAGTGCGGCACCTTTGCCTTGGTTTACCTCATGTTTGTAATAAGTAATGGGCAGATCAGGATTGGCCGCCTGGTAGGCCATGATGGAGGCTTCGGTATCGTCTTTAGAGCAGTCATTTACGATAATCACTTCCTTCTCTATATCGTTAACAAGCTTAACGGCCTTCACCTTATTAAGAATATGGTGAATGGTAGGGCCCTCGTTATAAGCCGGAATGACTATTGATAATTTACTCATCTACGGGTATGTGAAAATAAGGCTGCAAAATACATTATCATTTTGGACTATCAGAGTTTGACCTGCGTTAATTGACAGACTTGGATAAAATGTCCCATTGTGGCATTTTTTTCTTTTGGGATATTTTGGTGGGACCAAAACACTGAAAGCATTGATATTATTGCATTATTACGCTTTTGCAGATGTGACATTTACTACCCAGAATGTCGCAAAATGTCGCATTTGAGAAAACATAAAGTGAAAGTATTGAGTAAAAGGACAGGAGGGTTTACAGTATGTCAAAGAGCTTGTTCGCTTTGCTTATGCGAATTATGGCAAGTTACTATTTGTGAGCAGCCGTTTCCAAATTAAGATATCCACAATTAATGAATGCGGCAATGTGATGCCAAGTATTATTTCAAGTTGCTGCGTTCATTGTTTATTTAGTTAAGGGTGCCGTCGATGTCGAAGATGATGAGTGGAAGTGACATTTTATGCGAAGGTAGGCGTTATAGGGATTGCCTTAAAACTTGAAGCCGAGGGCAACAATGCCAATGCCGTCGAAAAAACTACTTGTATGCGGCTTGTAGTTCCGGTCGTATTGGGTGACGCTATAAGCGTCTGATGCAAGTTTGAACGATATGTATGGTCCCATGCCACGGGCATTGATGGGGTAACTATAGCCAAAGCCCAACCCTACATAGAAGCCATTGCTATGTGCGTCCTGCAGGCCCGGAATTGCCGGAGCATGATATAGTGATATACCTAGATCTGTAAAAAGAAAAATTAAGCTTTTGTGTATGTACAGATCACAACGGGCATCGCCAAACAGGGATGTTTTAAGCACTTTAGGGTTGTTATCGATATTAGAAGAGGCGTAGGCGGTAGTCGTTACCGTTTGCGCGCCGAGGCCAAGGCCGAAATGCCGGTTATGCATCAGGTCGACTGTGGCGGAGAAATCGGTGGTCCTTAACAGCAGTGTAGAAATGCCTACGTCGCCGAAGACCTGGTAGTCGTGTGCGCGGGTGATGAGAGAGCTGCAGCAGAGGAAGGATATCAGCAGGGTGTTTTTCATGTCGGGTATTTAAGTATAAATATACTGGTGTCTTGTTAATTGTTATAACGATTGCCTGGATTGGAGGGGCAACAAATAAAGTATAATCATATAGCCTCGGGGTATTTTTCGTAACTTTGCAGCCGATTTAATTTAATCTGTTAGCGATTTATGTCAGCACCAAAGTTCTATCCGTTAAAGGTAAAAGATGTAAGACCGGAAACGGCTGATTGTGTATCTGTAGCATTGGAAGTACCTGAAGAACTGGTAGCAATTTTCAAATTTGCGCCTGGCCAATACCTTACCTTTCGCAAGCATGTAAAGGATGCTGAAGTGCGCCGCTCCTATTCCATTTGTGCAAGTCCTAACGATAATGAGCTGCGTGTAGCTATAAAAAAAGTGGAAGAAGGTAAATTCTCCACCTTTGCCAACGAAATATTGAGACCGGGCGATGTGCTGGATGTAATGCCCCCATTAGGTAAGTTTTCTCCTAAGGTAGCCGCTACGCATAAAGAATACCTGGCCATAGCTGCCGGTAGCGGTATCACACCTATCATGAGTATCATGAAGACGGTGCTTGAGAATGAGCCGGACAGCAGCTTTACACTGATATATGGTAACCGCAGCCGTAACACCATTATATTTCGCGAAGCTATAGAAGCATTGAAGAACAAATTCATGCAGCGTGTGCGTGTGTTTCACGTATTGAGTCGCGAGCATATGGATGTAGCGCTATTCAATGGCCGCATCAGCGCACAAAAAGTAAAGGCTTTCTGTGATACGCTGATAAATATTAAGGACATAGACGAAGCATTTATCTGTGGCCCTGAAGATATGATCCTGTCAGTTCGTGAGCAGCTGATTGAATCCGGCATGCCAAGCGGACATGTGCATATAGAACTATTCACCTCGCCGGATCAGCCAAAAGC
>JBQCEX010000224.1:0-8108 GCA_051959855.1 Flavipsychrobacter sp.
TAATTCCAGAGCACTGTCCAGCAGGCTGTTCAAATCAATTTTTTCCGGGCGGGCCTCCGGCATCTTGGCGAAGTTGGAGAACTCGGAAGCGATGTAGGAGAGATTATCAATTTGCTCTACCAGTGAAGCAGATACGCGCTCTACCAGCTCACGGGCATTAGGATGGTTATTATGTAAAGCCTGCTGCAAATATTGTATGTTCAGTTTCATAGGGGTGAGTGGGTTCTTTATTTCGTGGGCTACCTGGCGGGCCATTTCGCGCCAGGCGCTTTCGCGCTCACTCTGTGCCAGTAGGGCTGCATTCTCTTCCACCTTTTTCACCATTTTGTTGTACTCCCTCACCAGCAAACCTATCTCATCATCATAAGGCCATTCGATGCGCTCGTTGCGCTGCAAATTCAGGCGGCTGAACTGGCTGATGACAATATTCAGCGTGCGGGTGAGCCAGCGGCTGATGAATACCGTGAATAAGCTGGATAACAGGAAGATGAATGCATACAGATTGATAAGCGTAACAACGATGTTCGATATCTGGAAATTCAGATCTTTTTCTGAAGAAAAGAAAGGAACGTTGATATAACCAAAACGGGTACCATAATCATCGTGCAGCGGAACATAACAGGAAAGGTAGGATAGTGAACCTATCTTTTCATTTTGTATCAGCAGCGAGCGGCCTTGATTGTTCAGCTCATAGTAAGCATCAGGGCGGATGATGCGGGCGAGCAAGGCTTTATCATAAATATCCTCCTGGGAAGTAACTTCCAGATTTCCATTCGTGTTGAAAAGATTGATGTCTATCTTTTGGTCGGAGGCAAGGTTGGCAATGAAAGCGCCGAAGCGTTTTGAGCGGCTGGTAGTGTCAAAGGCGTTACCATTCGTAAGGCCCTTATTTGTTTTCATGTAGTCCTGTATGGACTCTTCCACTGACTGCATGGCAGATTCCAGCTTGCTAACGTTGGATGTTTCGTACTGGTTTCTGAAGAAAGCAATAGTAACCACACCTATGATAGCAAATGAAACCAACACAACGCCCAGCATGGAGAAGTGTATGCGCTGCCGCAATGTGAACTTTGTAAACCTTTTTGCAAATGAAGACTCCTGGAAATAAGCAAGGTAAAGCTGGTACAGCATCAGCAATATAGCAATGGATATCTCGATACCGAAGATGTATGAAAACAAGGTGATGGTTTCTATCAGCGGATTGTGATTATGCACTACTATTATCGTGCGGTTTTTGCTATACCTATATAATAATTCTGATGAGCTGCTTTTATTATTAAAGATGTATCGCTGTTGTTTAAGCGTATCAGTCTTCAGATAATCAGGGAATGGATAATCATTGGTATGTGCTACCAATTTGCTGTTCTCATAAATGGCATAGCTATATTCTGCAGTTGCCGAGTTGTTTTTAATACCAGATGGTTGCAGCAATTCAGGATAAACCGTTTCAGTGGGTGCTTGCTTTAGTGCCAGGTCTATAAATACATAACCTGCCCGCCCGTCAGTACTATCATCATCTATTGGTATATAGGCTATATAGTTGTGGCTGTTCTTTTCGTATTCTTTATAGTAGAGCGCATTGGCCAAGGTTACGGTTGCTTCATTTACCTGCTGTGCAAGATCGTCATAGGTGAGTGTATCCCTGTTAAATAAACTATGACCGTAACGATCGAAAATGTAAATGTGCTCCTGGTATTTGTTGAGCTGGCCTACAAGGTAGGTAAGATCTATATGCTCATTTACCTGCTTTCGGGCCGTACCATTCGGCTTTCGCAAGAAACTTTTGATCACTTTATCTGCTTCCATCTTTTGCGCTGTGGCTATAAAAGCATATTCTGTGATAATATCATCCGGCACAGGAGTAACGCGCTGGTCAGCAAATATTTTTCTTGTCTCGCGCTCTTTAATATGGTTGAAATAATACAGGACCCCCGTACAAAATAAACAGACAAAGATGGCCCAGAATACCATGTGTGGTGCCAGCAGATCTGACACCGGTGCGAGCGCTTTAACATCCAGCAATGCAATGAAAAGCAACAGCCAAAGTACCAGGAAGTAATAAAAATCCTCGTGCTGCTTCATGCAAGGGACAAGAAAAATAACCCCTACCACCAACAGCAACAAATACTTAATGAGCTTGCTATGCAGTAAAAGGTTGAGCCTGATATTAAGCAGGTAGATAATGATGCAGGACACTGCAGTGATAAGGCTTATGGTAAACAAACCTATTATCGTAAAGCCATTGATAGCGTAAAAGTGGCTGAGATCGAAAGACATGTTGGAGTCGAGCACCAGGCTTCTGATCACATTGAGAAATCCAAACGAATAACCAACAATCATGCCTATTACCAGTATAGCAATGACCACCCGCAAGGCTTTGCTCCTTATAGGTACATTCACCTTCCTGTATGGCGCATGACGAACAATAAAGATAACCAGCCACAATAATGACAAAGCATTGAGGAGCATGTCGCCCAAGGAGGGCAATAACATACTGGATGCATAAAGGCTGGGAGAAAAGAACTTAAGGTTCTGAAGACCGAAAGGGAAGCCTTTTAGATAAATTATGATCCTTAGGATAGCCAGTATGCCAAATGTGATCAGGAAACCTGATAAGGAGGAGCGCGCCCTTACCACACGTATAATAATAAGCTGCAGCCAGGACACACTGAACACTATGGCCGCAATAATGAGCCATATCATTGTCGCATCAGGCACCCAGCGCTGTATATCCTGCCTGTGAAAATGCAGGTAAAATAATGGTTTGCCATTGGTGGCATTTACAACAAGGCTTGCTGTATCGGGAGTTGACAATACTTGTGTACTGATGGGAATGTAGTCTGCCGCTGCATAGTGGGATTTCAGATAGTCATTTTCCAGTGAGTATTGAACTACAATGGGGAATAAGACCGTAAGCATACGCTGACTGTCCAGTTTTACACATTGCTGCAATGATATGCCGCCTGGGTGATGCAATATGGTAAAGGGTCCTTTGCCTACCGTATTGCAGTCGGACAATACAATATTAGAATTCCAGAAGCTAAGAGTATCATTATCATAAGCGAACAGATAGTAAGGTTGCTTTTGAAGATAAGCAACATCGCCGCCACTGAGGGAATCTGCAAATATCCTGTTCAGCAGTTCTTTATCCTGCAGCAGCTTATTGAAGCCGGCTTCGCGCCTGGCAATGTCTTTGCTAATGGTTTCAGCCATTTGCTGCGGCTGCATGGCAAGCGTATGTGTGTGATACCTGTAAGCTGCCAGGCACCACAGCACTATGCTGAGTATCAGCCATATCCAGTATGGATAGCGGCGGGACATTTTATTTTTATCTTATTCCTGTGTCTTTGCTTTGTTCCAAAGGGCATCCATTTCCATCAATGTCATATCGTGCAGCGCCTGCCCATTGTCCTTTGCCATCTGCTCCATCTGCTGAAAGCGACGAATGAATTTTTTGTTCGTACGTTCCAGCGCATGTTCAGGATCCACGTTTATAAAGCGTGCATAATTGATAAGGGCAAACAGCACATCGCCCATCTCATCTTCTATCTTATCCTGGTTCCCGCTGTCCACCGCTTCGTACAATTCCTGTATTTCTTCATCCACCTTTTCTTTTACCTGCGCGGTATGATCCCATTCAAAGCCTACCTGCTTTGCTTTGCCCTGCAAACGCAATGCCTTCATAAGCGCAGGCAGGCCCGGAGGCAGGCCACTGAGCACAGAAGTTTTTCCTTCTTTCAGCTTCAGCTTTTCCCAGTTTTGTTTTACATCGTCGTCGTTATTCACCTTCACATCTGAATATATGTGCGGATGACGGGCCACCAGCTTGTTACAAACGGTTTCTATGACATCATCGAATGTGAAGTGATTTTGTTCGCTGGCTATCTTGCTGTAAAATACCAGGTGCAATAACATATCGCCCAGCTCTTCCTTCATTGATTTCCAATCTTCCTCAGTTATGGCGTCTGTCAGCTCATATACTTCTTCCAGTGTTTGCTGGCGCAGGGTATGTATAGTTTGCTTTTTGTCCCAGGGGCATTCTTCCCTGAGCTCGTCCATTATGTTCCTTAAACGCTCTATTGATTGTGAATACATAAAATATTACTGCTTCTTATCTGTGAAAAGACAGAATAACTAAAGATAACTATAAATATATTGTTGCAACACAGCTGCTAATCCTCCTGCCACCTGTAGCCATCAGCCTTCAGGCCACAGAGTTGCAGTACCCTGTGAATAACTGTATATGCGGCATCTTCCAGTGTTTTAGGCTGGCTGTAGAACGATGGTGTAGCCGGGCATATAATGCCCCCTGCCTCGGTAAGAGTGGTCATATTCCTCAGATGAATGAGATTGTAGGGTGTTTCGCGTACCACGCATATCAGCTTACGCCTTTCTTTTAGCATCACGTCGGCGGCGCGTGTCACCAGGTCGTTGCTAATGCCACCCGCTATACGGCCAAGCGTGCCCATGCTGCAGGGACATATAATAAGTGCTTCGTAGGATGAGCTGCCTGATGCAAAGGGCGCCATAAAATCATTCTTGTCGTATTTGCGAAACGGGAAGGATTCGTAAGAAGTATCGCCCAGCTCGTGCTGCCATACGGTAAATGCATTATCACTCCACACCAAGCTCACCTCACTTACCTGGTCTTTTAGCTGTTGCAGCTTTTCCAGCAGCACTTTGGCATATATTGACCCGCTGGCACCTGTTACTGCTACTGCAATTTTCATCAGTTATTTGTTAATTTATTATAATAAAGTGAACAAAGCTACACGGAATAATTGTAAATTCGTTTCTTACAAAACTCATAAGAATGAAACGTGTATTGCTTGTAGCACTGGCATTTATGTCTTTTACACCTATGATGATGGCCGGTGATAAAAACAAAAAAGCAGCACCAAAGGTTGCAAAGGAAAAAGCCGTAAACGATAAAGAAATAGAGTGGCTGAGCTGGGACGATGTGCAGGTAAAAATGAAGAAAGAACCCCGCAAGGTGTGGGTAGATGTATATACCGACTGGTGTGGCTGGTGCAAAAGAATGGATGCTACCACCTTTAAAAATCCTGAGCTGATAAAATATATGAATACCAAATTCTATGCTGTAAGGTTTAATGCAGAGAAAATGGATAGCATACGTTTCATGGGTAAACTATATGTGATAGAACCGCAAACACGTACCAATCAGCTGGCTGTAGACCTGATGCGTGGGCAGATGTCTTATCCTACAGGTATCTTTATGGAAGAAGAGTTCGTTAATCCGCAGCCAATACCTGGTTACCACCCGGTACCGGAAATGGAAATGATTCTCAAATTCCTGGGAGAAAACGTATACAAAAAGGAAAAGTTTGAAGACTACCAGAAAACCTTCAAAGCTACCTGGGGCAGCTAAGCTTTCTTTGATTTTTTCTTAGGAGCTTTTTGCAATTCAGGCTCTACAATATATTTCATATCTGTCTGGTAATACTTGCAGGCAGGGCGTAGCCCGCAGATCTCACATTTTGGTCTGCGGGCTATACATATATAGCGGCCATGCAGTATAAGCCAATGGTGAGCAATATATATGAGGTCGGTAGGCAGATTGGCTACCAGTTGCTTTTCTGTCTGTAAAGGGTTTTTAGCATTTACTGTAAGACCAAGGCGGGCTGACACGCGGAATACATGCGTATCAACAGCCATATGGGGTTGCTCATAAACCACAGAAGTAATGACATTAGCCGTCTTGCGACCTACACCCGGCAACTGTATCAGTTCCTCAACAGTAGAAGGTACTTCCCCATTAAATTTTTCCATTAGCATTTTGGCCATGCCTATCAGGTGACGGGTTTTATTATTGGCAAAGCTTACGCTGCGTACCAAGGGCTCTACATCCTCGAATTCAGCCTTTGCCAGGCTTTCAGGACCAGGGAACTTTTCGAACAGCGGAGGCGTTACCATATTCACACGCTTATCCGTACACTGGGCTGAAAGGATAACCGCCACCAATAGCTGGTATGGATTCTCATAATGCAGCTCTGTTTCCGCATTGGGGTTGTTCTTTTTAAACCAGTCTATTACAAACTCGTATCGTTCCTTTTTCGTCATGCTAATGGCCTTGTGAAAAATTGAGGACCTAAAATTAGCAAAAGTTATAGCAGCTCGAGCTTCTTATCATGGAAAGCTGCATAGTGCTTTGCCGCCTTAGCAATAGACTCATGCTGCGTTTTTGTATAAGGCTCAAATGGCTGCAGCTCTATGCTTACTGTGTCTTTATTAAAACTGCGTTTCCAGGTACCTGACACTCTACCATTCAATAAGATAATATTATTGAACAAGGCATTACTACGGCTCAGCTTTGGGTGCGTAGCAGCGGCCGCGCTGCGGTCTTTATAGGCCACCACATATTCGTCATACACAGGCAGCAGGCAAGCATGGGTTTTTGTTTTAGTATGCCCGGTATCTGCAAACCAATAGGTACTGCCATCTACTTCTTCACAAACCAGTTTTTTCTTTATCATTTCCAAACCTGCTCTTGAGTCAGTGAGGGTTAAGCCCGACCACCACGCAAAATCTGCTACAGTCGCAGGGCCATGGCTTTTGAAATATCTTTCTGCCAGGGCAGCAAGTGCTTCATCCCGCGTTACTGTTTTTGTAGCCGGAATACGTTCGTCCAGCAAGGCGTAGGTAAATTGCTTTCCTTTTTTGCCCCCACTACATACAAGTTGCTCCAGCTCTGCCATTACCATGATATGGGAAAAGCGATTTTCGTCCGTAGATATTTTAGCCTTTTGCAACTCAGTTATCAGCTCACTGCGTGTGAGCTGCCTACTGCCTTCCAGCGCCTTTACCAATATCTTATTTGCTTTGGCAAAAAGTTTTGCATCCAGGTCCAGCTTGCGATTATTGGTACCCATTACCTGTTTTACGCGGGCAGCTGTAAGGTCCAGCATCCAGCGCAGGTCCTTTGGCGCCACGAAATGCCAGGTGGGGCGCATGACATGCGTGCGTATAATAGTGCCTGCAGCCAAGGCCTTGTCTACATCAGCCCCCGTGATATGTGGCAGGCGCAAACCTAAAGCCCATGATGCAGCAGCATAATCCTGGGCCTGCATAGCCCCCATATATTTTACTATATCCTCTATTTTGTGGTGACTATGTGCTGATAGCTGCTGCCTTTCCAGTCTGTATGTAGCTATATCTGCCTGCTTCATATCCCTAAATTACTAAATCAGGCTACCGACTGCACTTTACGGGTGGTAATACAATAGTAGGTGTAAGTAGTCATAGGGGCATCGTGGAAGCCAAGTTGATGGGCAATGGTAACAAGCTGGCCGCGATGATAGCAGTCATGAGTTACCAGGTGCTGCAAAATATCAAAACAGGCAGGGTAAGCTTCGATCCTGCCGGGAATCAGGAATTGATGTTTTTGTTGCATGCTTTCTTCGGTAAGCTCATTTGCTAATGCCGCTAATTCTTCAGATTGCTGTAACAGCCTTTTAAAGGCATCGGCCACTGAGCCATCAAAATCGCTTTGTTTAAAATCAGCAGTGTGAGGCTGGTCGCGTAAATTTTCCAGCCAGAAGCGCTGAATGTCTCTCATGTGCACAACTGTTTCCTTAATAGATGAGAAACTGGATGTCACATGGCGTTCCAATATTTCAGCAGGCTTATTGCTTAGCCATTCTGCCATACGTTGGTTACACCAAAGCGCATAGCCTGCATAGATCCGCAACTGTGATAATAATGTAATAGCTGCTGTGTTTTTTCCTGTTGCTTGCATTGTCTTCCTGTTTTATGATGCAAAGCAACAACCGGCTAATGACAGCCCTATGTCAGGAGTCGGAAAACAGTTACGATTATTTGGCTGTAGTATCGGGCTCAAACTCCAGCACAGCAGAGTTCATGCAGAAACGTTTGTGCGTTGGTGGCGGCCCATCATCGAAAATGTGACCTAAATGCGAGTCACAGCGGCCGCAAAGCACCTCTACACGATGCATACCATGAGAATTATCTTCTTCATAGCGCACGCTGTTTGGCTTTATGGTTTCGTAAAAGCTTGGCCAGCCGCAACTGCTGGCAAATTTTGCATCACTTTTAAATAATGGATTACCACAAACCGCACAGTAATAAGT